>CBFDAW010000648.1:0-2394 GCA_965602865.1 uncultured Thermoplasmata archaeon | reverse complement strand
ACAAACTTTATGGCAAAAATATCAAGAAATTAAAAATAATAAAGAACTCAAAGGATTTGAAAAGAAAAAGGAATTTCTTAAAATCAAAAAGGACTTCTACGACCATGTTCTCTCAGTTCCAGAAAAATATAAAAATATAGTCGGTTTTGACGACGAATTAGGAATTGGTCATGTGTCTTTGGAAGAGTTAGATTCATATTATAATTCACATACAGGCTTCAAAGGAGATTCTGCGGGTTCAGGCAGTATTATATGCTAAGAAGGTAAAACCATGAAACTCAAAACCCTAACACTCACACTTGCCTCCGACCGCCCGATCATAGAGGACGCTTCCAAACTCCGCGGTTTCTTCGCCACGAAGTTCAATGAGTATATACTTTTACATCAGCATCAGGCTGATAAATTCATTTATAAATATCCATTGATACAATATAAAATTATCAACGGAACTCCAATGATACAAAGTATCAATGAGGGTGTTGAGGTATTGAAAGAAATATATGACAAATACGATGAAATTTCTCTAGCTGGCAATAAATATACAATAAACGAACGAAGTATTATTGTAAAAGAGCAGGATTTCGGCTTGTCTGAAAAATTCCAGAAATATAAATTTATAACCCCGTGGTTTGCATTGAACCAGGAAAATTATGAAAGGTATTATTCCAGTACTCGAGAAGAGCAGCACATACTTCTTCGAAAAACCTTGATCGGTAATCTTCTTTCGATCTCTAAAACTCTCGGTTATACTGTCCCGGATGAAATAAAGGTGGATACAAGTATTAAATTAAAAAAGATCAGATTAAAAGAGACCAATATAATGGGCTTTACAGGTACTTTTATAACAAATTTTGAAATCCCTGATTACATGGGTATCGGCAAATCGGTATCTCGTGGATTCGGGACGGTTAAACAGTTAAGGTAAAAAATTGAATTATATATGATATTATATGCATATTGATTCATATACATATTTTGCTAAAAATATAGTGTTCAAATAAAAAGGTGTAAATATGCAGCTTGTGATCAATACACGGGGAGCGTATATCAAGAAAAAGGGTAATTGTTTTGAAGTTAAAAATGATGATAAGGTCTTCGAAGTATCAAATAAAAAAGTTGAAAGCATATTAATCACCACCTCCGCAACAATCACTACAGATGCGATCAAGATGGCGGTGGATAATAACATCGATATTATATTCTTAGATCATTTCGGCAACCCATATGGACGTGTGTGGCATGGTAAACTTGGCAGCACTACTTTAATTCGCAGAAGACAATTGGAAATGTATGATAACGAAGCCGGACTAAAACTTGCTAAAAGCTGGATAATTCAAAAGATAAATGAACAAATCGAACTGTTGAAACGTTTAGCTAAAAATCGACCTGAGAAAAGAGAGTTATTGAAAACAAAAGTTGAGAAAATAAAATATCTCAAAGAACAAATAGACAACTTAAGCGGTAAGATCGAAGATAAACGCCAATTAATACTGGGTTTTGAGGGTATGAGCTCCAGAACTTATTTTGAAGCTATTAGCGAAATTTTACCGGTAAAATTTAAATTTGAAGAACGTTCTCGAATGCCAGCTAAAAATGAATTTAATTGTCTTTTAAATTATGGATATGGGGTATTATACTCAATGATCGAAAAAGCATGTATCATCGCAGGTCTGGACCCATATATTGGATTTATGCATACCGACAATTATAATAAAAAATCATTCGTTTTTGATATCATAGAGCCATTTAGAATCCATATAGATCAAACGATAGTTAATTTATTTAGTAAACGTCAAATCAAAGAAAAATATTTCGATAAAATCAAAAACGGCTTAACATTAAACAAAAACGGAAAGGCAGTTCTAATTCAAGCACTGAACGATACATTCGAAAAACCGATCAGCTATCATGATAGAAACATAAAAATAAAAAATGTAATACAATTAGAATGTCATAGAATTGCGAACCATTTAATTAAATAAGGATTGATCTAACAATGCTTACCTGGGTTGTATATGATATAACCGAAAATAAGATCAGAACTAGGATCGTAAAACTTTGTAAAGGCTATGGGCTTTATCGGGTGCAAAAAAGTGTATTTCTTGGAGATCTGAATAAAAATCAATTGGATTCTTTAGTTCTAGAATCAGAGGAAATTATCGATACTTCTACTGACTCAACATATATATTTCCAATGTGTAACGATTGTTTTAAGAAGATAAAACTACTGGGTAAAGCATTTGATAAAGATCTGATTACAGACGAGGTACTTACAAAATTCTTTTAGGTAATCAATATGAAAATGGATTTAAAATTGCTAGAAAAACCTGAAATAACTATCACGGTTTCAGATGTAATAGAGTACATGTTTTGTCCACGATTCATCTATTTCAT
>CBFDAW010000647.1:0-2397 GCA_965602865.1 uncultured Thermoplasmata archaeon | reverse complement strand
CCAACCTTAAAACCCGTAGCTAATGATAAGTTGTCCAAGGAGGCGGTGTAACATGGTTGATGGGCAGGTGTATGATACTATTACCAACAAACTCCACGAGGAGGTTAAAAGATTACTTGCTTTGGAAGATGTAAAATATGTAATCGGCTGGAAAGCCGGTAGCTATGGTCTTCGTATTTCGCCGGCGTTCATTGAAGAGGATAAAGATATCGATACCTTACTTTGGTCACCATTTTGTATTAATAATCTATCAGTATATCCGACCTTGGAGGAGAAGCTGCCATTACCTCGTGGCGTTGCAGAAGATACCCGACGGATCGGTGTAATGGTCAAAGGCTGTGATTCGCGAGCGCTGGTGCAGATGTTTATTGAAAACGGGTATCCGCGCGAACGAATCATAATTCTGGGGATTCCATGCACGGGCCAGATAGATCCTGAAAAGATATTACCACTGCTTACCGAGAAAGGCGTGGATAACAATATCCGGATAAAAGATATCATAATTACAGATCTTGATGATAAGTTCAAACTCGAAATCAAAGAAAACGAAATAGAGCTGGAAGTCCCGAAAACGGAAGTGATTTATGATAAGTGTATAACATGTAAATATCCAAACCCGATCATCTCCGATATACTATTGAGCTCACCTGTTGAGCCACGGAATAAATCTGAGGGTGGTTATGAAAAGGTAATAGAACTTGAGACCATGGATCCTGATCAACGTTGGAAGTATTGGGCGGAAAAGTTCGAGCGCTGTATTCGATGCTACGCATGCCGAAATATTTGCCCGGTATGTTATTGCAAGGAATGCTTGGCTGATAAATGGGAGCCCGATTGGATCCGTAAGTCTGTAAACCTAACCGAGAATACGATGTTCCATATAACCCGCGCATTTCATTTAGCTGGCCGCTGTATCAGCTGCCATGAATGCGAACGTGCGTGCCCCGTGGGAATACCTTTACTCGATTTGTATAAAAAAATAGAAAAAGAAGTTCTCCATGAGTTCAATTACGAAGCCGGTTCAAATCCTGACGCCAAACCACTGCTGTCCACATTTAACCCCGACGACCCCGGGGAGTTCATATTATAAAATATAAGCAAAAGGTGTAATATAAGTATGACCGAACCAACGGATATCAAAGCATTGCCAAAAGAGCAATTAACGACTTGGCTGGGAAAGTTAAATGAATATAAAATAATAGCACCAGTACAAAGGGATAAATACTCAGAGTTTGCGGAAATTAAAGATTTAACTCTGTTAGATTTAACACTTCGTAATACAGTAATACCGCCGAAAGGTATAATTTTCCAGCAGACCAAGAATATGTTCAAATTCAACCTACGCTCAGAGCCGGTAGAGCTCCAGGGAACGATCAATAATTCTAATGAACCATCAAAACAACTAATCCTGGGCATTCGCCCGTGCGACGCTCAAGCATTCATTACAATCGATCGGACATTTGACGCCGAGTTCAAAGATCCCTACTATTTGAAAGCCCGCGAACGTACTATTTTGGTTGGTCTGGCATGCCAGGAACCGGATATTAATTGTTTTTGTACCTCCATGGGTTTTGGCCCTTATGACGGCTCCGCAATGGATATTATGTTGTTTGAGCTCGATGAGTCGTATCTATTTCAGATTTACACGCCTAAAGGTCAAAAATTGATCGAACCGTATTCGGAACTATTTCATTCACCCACATCCGAGCAACTTGAAAAACGAGATACCATCTGCGAGCACTCACGAAGTAAATTCATTAGAAAAATCGAAACCACGGACAAACCAAAGAAACTCGCGGAGATATTCGAATCCGATTATTGGGCTACGGTTTCCCAGAAATGTTTGGGGTGCGGTATATGTACCTACCTGTGTCCCACATGCTATTGTTTTGACATCACCGACGAAAAGAACGGAACGACGGGTGACCGGGTTAGGACCTGGGATTCCTGCATGTACTCGGAATATACGGTACATGCATCCGGTTACAACCCGCGGCCGGCGCGCATGAACCGGCTGAGGAACAGATTCTATCATAAATTCAAGTATTACCCGGACCTGTATAACATGTTTGGCTGTACCGGCTGTGGACGGTGTATCAGGAACTGCCCGGTGAATATTGATATTATAGATATCATAAATGGTATTACTGAGATACAAACGGCAGGTGACGGCACATGAACGATTCCACTCATTCGGAAAACCCATACCAGCCACACTTGGCAAAGGTCATAGAGATCCGACCTGAGACGCCTGGTGAGCGTGCGGTGAAAACGTTCAAGATCGAATTTCTCGACGAGGAAGTTAGGAACACTTTTACGCAGCGCCCTGGGCAGTGCGCAATGCTGGGGCTGCTTGGGCGCGGTGAAAGCTTTATCTCGATCTCGTCACCCATCTCG
>CBFDAW010000646.1:0-2400 GCA_965602865.1 uncultured Thermoplasmata archaeon | reverse complement strand
CTTGTAACTCTGATTCTGATTTGACCTCGTATTTAACCTTTAATTGTAGTGGTTTGATATCATCTGGTGAATATACCAGATTACCTCCGGAATCTATATATGTGATTATTATACTGCAGTTGTATTCTCTCCCCTGGTCAATATCTTTATTGGCCATCATCTCAAAAGTAACTGTAGTTGAATTACCTACTCCAATAAAACCTGTCGAGATAGTTCCAGGTGAAGTCTCGGATGAACTCTGATATAGAAAGGGTGTGCTAGAAGACACGGTTATAAATGCATTTTGTATATCCTTATCACCGACATTTCTTATGCTAATAGATAAAGAAAAAGTGTTACCAGCTCTGATATCCGTTGTCTCCATATTGGTCACTATAAAAATCTTACCAGGTGACAGCGGCTGAAGCTCCCTTGTTTTTATTGACAGACTTTTTGTTGTCATTTGTGGATTATTTTGAATATCGTTGTATTCTAAGGATATTATACATTTCACCCAGCTCTATGGTCGGGCTGGTGATCAGATCAAAGCCAATGGTTATTATTTCACCTGGGTTCAGAGTGTCGGTTGTTAATGCCCCATTGGTTAAAGCGGTAATTATATTATTTGAGCTCAAGATTGTAGCGTTTATACCTGAGGCACTGCTGCCACCGATGTTTTTAACAGTTACTTCCAGTTTAAATGTTTCTCCAGCGTTTATCCGGGTAGTGGTAACACCGGTCACAATGAAATCCGGAGGGTCTGGGTTTACTATTAGTTTAAGGTTCAAATTTTTTGTCGAAACAGCGGTATTATGAGTATCATTACCGGAAATTTCTATGGGAACATAAAAAGTACCCAGTGCGTCGTCTAAAATATTTGCTACGAATGAAATTGTAGTGGTACTTCCAACACCCAAATTACCTATATTAACGGGTTCTAAATTTTCTTTGGATTTATCATCAGGATTTAAAAGTGGAGTCGTGCCCGACGCTTTTAAAGTAGCCACTAGATCCCTAAGATCATAATATTCACAATTTTGGATGTTCACATTGAACCTGACATTTTGTCTACCTGTAGTTAATGACGATAATGCCTCCACATCCATATTAATTCCATTCAAATCAATAACTTTTAGTGCTATATATGGCAGATCATTAGGTGATTCCACGCGCATTGCGGTTTTAATGACCTGATATTCAGCCTCGTTAGTGGTTATATAACCCGAGGAACCAGATATTTTGCCAGTGTCTAGGTATTTTCCCTCATATTTTAACGGTATCCGATAAATGCCCGGCGGTAATTGTTTGAATACAGTTGTTATAAAGGACACAGATGATTTGCCACCGATTGGTAAAGTATTACTGATTTCAGCAGTTAACGGAAATAATACCTCATTTCCATAATTTCCCTCATCATAATAAAATTCGGTGCCCGAGAAATATAGAGATCTCGAAATATCTAATGAGATCTTCAAATCTTGAAAATCTACATTACCGGTATTTGTGAATTCTATAGTAAAAGTTTCCTCTGGTTCGCTTTGATATATAGTTGTGAGTGTATTGCTCATATGAGTGCCTGTTATTGGTGGTTCGAGAACCGGTGTGAAATCAATAATAAATTCTGCGGTTATTGCTTCTGTGATTTGTTTCTCCATATCTCCGATATCCCTTTTATAATTGAATGTTAGCGAACATTGATATATACCCGCGCTCGCATCACTTTTTACATTCACTCGAAATCGGAAAAAATCTGTTGAACCATAATCAATACTTCCTATTTTTGCCGATGTTCCACTATCAACAATCGTTATTATTTGAGAAGAACCGCAAGAGGCCTTAAGATCTTCGAGTTTATAATCATCATCCCATGCTCGAGCATTTATCAATATCCGTACCTCTTGGAATTGGGTTCCCGCATAAAGTAACCCATCGTTTAACAATCCTCCATAATCGTTATATCCTTGTAAATCAAATATATTATAAGGTGTTGTATACCACAGACCTGAACGAATTTCAAATTTTATATATTCTGTTTCTTGTCTAACACTGGAATATGTTATAGTACCAGTGCCCGAATCATAGTCTATTATTATTTTATATCTTATTGTAATTTCTATCTGATAAATGCCGGGTCTTATATCCTCATTGATATCAAATTGAAAATTCAAATTTGTTGAATCATCTACATAAAAAGTATTATCCCCCGTGATCATCCAGCCATCCGGGTTATTATTATCTGCAATTTCCCTACCCGGTACCCATGTGATAGGAGGATTTAATAACGATTCTCCTTCTTCATCCAAGATGGAGCCCAGTGTTAAAGTTGTATTGTGTAGATAATACTCCCACCCTGACGGATGCGAATCACCTGTATTCTCATCACCGTTATTATCTTCGTAAATTCTAATATAGAAATCTATA
>CBFDAW010000645.1:0-2411 GCA_965602865.1 uncultured Thermoplasmata archaeon | reverse complement strand
TGAATTTGACGTGGTAATCTTCGATTATACCTAATCACTGGTTGGCTACCGCAGGGTGTTGACGATCTATTTCATCGAGGATGTGAATCCGAGTTCAATCGACTCAGGTCCCTACGATCCGTACCTGTACGATAAGACGACCGAGGGGTACGCGCATGTTGACACCATGCAAACGCTCTCTAAGGTAGACGCCGCGGATAGTGATCCGTTCATTGGCGGCCTGGAAGTACCATTGTTACTAGTGATAGACAATGTGAGCTGGGTCCCGCCGGCAGAGTATGAGCCGATCTGGAGCAAGTACATGAGGTTCGATGACTGGGTGTACAGCGATTTCACGTCGTACACGGACTGGTACGACTTGTAAAAAAATAAAAAAAGGTGATTCATCAAGATTTAAAAGAGATTAGAGAAAAAAAATGAGGGTGTTGCTTTCAATATAATGAGACATATTTGTCTTCCCCAAAGAAAAGTATGTTTTACATCGGCAATACCCTCCCCTTTTCATTATTAACAGAACAACAAAGAGTGTGAATATCTTGGGTTTAAATGGGTTTCAAGAAATCTCAAAAAGATTATTCAAAAATTATGTGTGTATCAAATTTTATTTAATATTTCAAGATAAAGATAAAAATAGGGAAAGTTGCAAAATAAATTTAGGAGGAGGCATAATATGTCACGTATTTTAGGTAAACCTAACTTATTGACAGTTTTTTTGGCAGTACTTGTTGTATTCGTAATGGCAACGGGTGCATTTGTCGGTGCAGCTAATCAATCGATAATTGATGATAATTTGAAGAGCGAATCGTTTGAAATCGAACCACTTCATGAGGCTGAATACACCTGGGAATCCGATTTGGTACCCGTTGAGCCCAATGAGGTAATTGAGCAAGTCGATGAGCTGGAAACTGAGGAAATAGACGATTTGTTAATAAATGAGGTTATTCCGGTAATACCTGAAAATAAACCAATCAAGGACGAATCCGTTGAGATTGAGACATATGTTGATGCTAGTGGTAAATTGGTAATGAGCCCTGAGATAACAGGCAAGGACCAAAATGAGTTGCTCATGACTAGTAAAGACCGTAACAAGTTCAGCGAAGGGTTATCGTATATCACTGATAAAGAGGAATCTACTCCGAGTACATCTAGCACTTCAGAAGCTACGGAAGAAGATATCTCCACACGCTCGCTGGGTGGTTCGTTTACCATGGTATTCGGCACGGATAATTCATTTAATGAAGGTCAAGGTATTGGTAGTATATATCGCTCTAGCACTACTTATTCTACTTATTTAAGCTATTATATGTATACTTACAAAAATGGCGTCAATTATGACCGCCATGGCTGGGCAGTGTTTGACCTGAGCGATCTAGGCCAATATACGGGTCTCGAGCTCACTTCTGGAGCTATTTGGTGGCGGCATGAGTACAGAAATCAGGTAGCCCAGATGGATTACTGGACCATGAACTCGGTCCCATACTATATTTCAGGGACCAGCACCCAGGCTCAAACATGGTTCAACGAGGTTGGCGGTACCGGATCAGTGAAAATAGACACAGATACATATACAGGCACAGCAAATTCCAATGATTTTGATATGTTTGCCACACTTACCCCAGGCGGTATTACTGATATTAATACCCGAATAGCCTCATCAAATTATGATCTACCAATCGGAACATCAATCTCAAAATTTAATTCAGGAAGTTATGGTTATGTGAGATCTTACGATATCCGCCTGATGCTGAACTTCACATATACCCAGATGCCAATGGATAAGGAAGGTGAGATAGGATACGGTGACGTGCTTGGTGGTCATATTTATCATACAAGTACTTCAACAACTTATACTAATTATGCTTATGGATGGGTACGACCCCAATATGATTATTATCGTGCATATGCAACCTGGAATGCATCAGCAATTAAATCTACGATACCCGCGGAAGGTCCTAGTGGCGAGCCAGTAAAATTAACGGGAATTAGTCTCCGCATAAGCCAGTACTATGGATATATTGAACCCACCTTAGGTATTTACCACATGACGCATAATCCATTAACCGCAACAGCAAAGGAACTTTTCATAGATACTGGTAATGGTACAGAATATTGGAGACCTACTACATATACTTATTATAGTTCCTCGGAACCCAAGGAGTTTGAATGGGACTTAGGCCCGGATGCGTTGGACGATTTCAACGAGACGTTGGATGGTAGTCCCGATTTCTTCGCGCTTGGTTTCAACCGAACAAGTTACTATAGCTATATGCATTCACCGACATTGGTTGTAAAATGGAAGATTTCGATCACGCCCATGAAACGAATCCAGTTGGGCAGCGACAACCCCGAGTACGCTGGTGATGCGTTGGGCTATGTCACGCCATCTGGCACATCGTACAGCAGTTTAGCGA
>CBFDAW010000644.1:0-2414 GCA_965602865.1 uncultured Thermoplasmata archaeon | reverse complement strand
ACGAATATTACTCAATGGGTGAAATATCCAAACAACACGATTTTAAACCCCGGCTCTGGTGCAGCCTGGGATAGAACCGCTGCTGTAGGAGCCGATGTTCTATATAATGGCTTGGGGCATATGATGTGGTATATCGGTGGAAGTACCAGCACGGATCTATCTGTAGGTTTGGCAACATCGGCTGATGGTATTACCTGGACAAAATATTCGGGCAATCCTGTTATTACAAAAGGTCCAAGTAGCTGGGATAATAGATATATCAGATCGACAAATACTATTTTGGATAATGGTATATATAAAAAATGGTTTATTGGTCAAGATACCGCCGGTGATAGAAGAATAGGTTATGCAACGTCCATTGATGGGAAAAATTGGCAAAAATCCGCTTACAATCCTGTAGTAAATAAAGGTTCCGGCGGCGCGTGGGATGATCATTATGCTCAAAACCCGTCTATATTTTATGATGGTGTTACATATCATATGTGGTATGTAGGACTGACAGGTAGTGTGGGTAAATACCAAATAGGTTATGCAACGTCTTTTGATGGAGTAAATTGGACAAAATGTAAATATAACCCCGTTGTACCAAGTCCATATGGTTCACCATCAGCTTATGGGGGATTGGGTACAATGTATGTAATTCCGCAAAAGGACCAATATCTGGGGTGGTATGATTCTAAGCCTTGGAACAATACACAGGTGAATTTTGCCACATCTTATGACGGAATTTATTGGGTGAATTATACGAGCAACCCAGTATTACAGATAGCCCCCTCGGGTGCATGGGATGATGTTCATGTGAATGTTTGTGATATCTTCTTAAAAGATAAACAATACTGGATGTATTACAGTGGTAATGATGGTACCAATGGCAGGATGGGGATTGCAAAATCAAAATGTAACACAAACGGGAATTGCCAATCAAAAGTTATCACAATACCTGATAAATATTATTATGATAAATTAATAATCAATAAAACCGAGCCCGCCTGGACATCAGTTAATGTTACAATCTTGGATGGGAATACTCAACAGAGCATAACAAATTTTGAAGATCTTAATCAGAATGTAATCGATATTTCAACCATATCTCCTTTTGAGCATCCATCGATCATACTAAAAGCCATCTTTGAGACCAATGGTTATAACACACCAATCTTACAGGACTGGTCCATCAACTGGACGAGAAATATACCCCCAAGAAACGTGGATGTTACATCACCGCTAACCATGAACCGAACATTTTCTATTCCTATTTCTATAAATCTCACAGATTGTGAAGAACTCGAGCAAGATCTTACCATTAAAGTGGACTATCGAGAACCGGGGGTAATAGATTGGGAGAACGATTATTTAACCACGCCTTACTATTCCGTAAATCACTGGAAATACTATTTCACACCACCAGCTGATGCTGATTTGGGAATGTATGAATTCAGATTTATTTGTAATGATTCATTTCAAGAATCCTATGGATACCCGTATCCATACTATATCCAAGTTCTAAATAACGACCCGATCATCGAAGATATCAGTACATTACCATATGATGCACGAGTAAATCGAACAAATACGATTAAAATCTTAATCCGTGCCTCGGATATTGAAACTCCAGATAACAATTTAATTATTAAGATCAAGTATAAATCACTACAAGATTTCGAATGGAACTCGATTGATAAAGATTATATATTGTTCAAAACCGATCATTGGGAAGTAGATTTTACGCTGGATAAAACTGCTTATTTAGGTAACTACGTTTTCAATATTACATGTAATGACACAGATACTGAAGTACATGATATGATAAATATCCGGGTTTTAAACAATGCCCCGGGTAAACCCGATGTGACGATTTTTCCCCCAAAGCCAAAAACTCTGGATGATCTGATAGTAAAGATTACAAACGCGAAGGATATCGAAACGCACAATAGTAAATTGGACTTTTGGTACCGGTGGTATAAAGATAATTTCTATATGCCAGCGTTCGAGAACATGACGATGATCCCGGCCTCTACAACGGTAAAGGATCAAACCTGGCGCTGTGTGGTGTTTGTCTATGATGGAATTGATCTAGGGCCGCCGGGTTCGGCAAAAACCACAATTTTGAACTCACCACCTGTCCTGGTTGAGGAATTCGATAGCTATGAGATGTACGAAGACATACCGGTAATTTTGGAAGAAAAACTATCGACCATTTTCTTCGATGCTGATAACGATACTTTAAAATTCACTTCAACCGGGGAGATTAATATCCATGTGGAGATCATGCCGGATAATGGAACCATTAAACTCATACCACGGAAGAACTGGTTCGGGACCGAAATCATTAACTTTTACGCAAATGATACATTTTCGATTGCTGCAAAGGAGACCGTGCGTATAACCGTGAACCCGACTAATGACCTACCGGA
>CBFDAW010000643.1:0-2415 GCA_965602865.1 uncultured Thermoplasmata archaeon | reverse complement strand
AAAAGATAAAATTGACATAAGTGCTCAAATTTCCCCACCTTCTGAAGAATTTGTGAACTCTGAGATATTACCTAATTTTTACAGACCAAATATCCAGTTTATCAGGCGTGCCAAACAATTAAGCTCACGCGCGAACGAGCTTGTAGAAATTCTTGAAAAACTACGTGATTCGCTTAATGTAAAAGTTATTCGAAGTATTAGTACGAGGACAGGTTCCGGGTTCTTTATTAACACCGGAAATTTCGATTTAAAGAATTTCAACCGTGACTATATAATCGAAATAATAGATTTTGACCCCGTAAGAAACAATTTAATGGTAATAGGTAACGACCCGCCGGCTGCTGATGCCGCATTGCATTGGTTTATTTATCGCGGGCTCCCCGGGGTTAACGGCGTTGTAAGCATAGATAATTCAGAAATTTTTGAACAATTTCAAACAGGTTCGTATCACGTCGTGGAGGCCGAAAAAGGAATAGTAAATACCGATTTCGCTCTGAAGATTCTAAGAAACATAAAGACATCGAAGATCACTTTAGTGAAAAGCCAGAGCATTATAGTGGTTGGTCAGACCATCTCGGAAGCCTTTAATTCCTTGAAAACTAATTTAAATAAACTTACAAAAAAGAAAAAGAAAGAAAAAGGCTTAGATAAAAAAGGTAAAAAAAGTAGAGAAAAGTGATTAAAGGGGTTGCAAATTGAAGGTTAAGAATATCTTGCCCGAGCTGGCGAACGAAAATTGCATCGCTCAAGTGGGCGAGGATATCTATGATATGCCTGCACTTTGGTATAAGGATAATATAATTAAATTAATTGACCAACGGTTCCTACCCAATACTTTTAAGATTTACGAGGCAAAGGATTATAAGGATGTGGCGAATGCAATTTCTGACATGGTAATCCGAGGTGCACCGGCTATTGGTGCAATGGCTGCCTACGGTATGGCACAAGCAGCTGAACAGGGCAAGAATTTAGAAATGGTCTCAAAAACCCTAATCGGTACACGACCCACCGCCAATGACCTGTTTTTCGCAGTTGATTATATGACCCGCGCTTTAAAATCTGGCACTGACCCAAATACCGCCGCTGATAAGTATGTTAAAGAGGTCTTAGATAGATGTAAAAAAATTGGTGAGGTTGGGAATAAACTTATTAAGAATAAAAATAAGATCTTAACACATTGTAACGCTGGTGCTTTAGCAACCGTCGATTACGGAACTGCGCTTGCACCCATTAGAGTTGCCCATGCTCAGGGAAAAGATATATTCGTGTTCGTTGATGAGACGCGACCACGGCTACAAGGCGCAAAACTTACTACTTGGGAATTATACAATGAAGGAATTCCCCATGCCTTAATTGTGGATAATGCGGCGGGATTTTATTTTAAACAAGGTGAGATAGATTTGGTAATCGTTGGTGCAGATCGGATTGCTACAAACGGAGATACTGCCAATAAAATCGGCACCTATGAAAAGGCTGTGCTGGCAGCTGAGAATAATGTTCGATTTTATGTTGCCGCACCTGCATCCACCTTCGACCCAGGTATTGCGGATGGTACCGAGATTACCATTGAAGAACGCTCGCCCGATGAAGTGCTTCGAATCAACGATACTAAAATTACATGTGATGGAGTCCCAGCATGTAACCCGGCCTTCGATGTTACACCTAACATTTACATCACAGGCTTCATTACCGAATTTGGCTTAATCAAACCGGCACAAATCGGAAAAGTTCTCGATAACGGTCGGAAGGGTTTAACCTATCTTAAATGATTATTAAAAAAAATATTTACCAAATAAATTTGTCATCCAAATTATCGCGTGATTTTAATCCCAGCTTTCGTAATCTGATATGAATACATTTTTTGGTCATGCGCTGAAAATCGAATTTTTCTCACTAATAAATATCTATTTAATTTCCCTCCTTCTTCTCGAAGGAGTAATTGAATAAAACTATCTGCAATAAATTCTTCAACGCCAAAGCGTGTAATTTTATCATCCGTCAATGCCTCGCTGATTAGTATTGCTGTTACCTCATTTTGTTTTAAAAATCTAACAAATTTATGTAGACCTTGTCGCAGCTCCCCAGAGGTCTCATAATGGATTCCTATGGCACTTAAATTATCCACTACCACACGTTTAGCATGGCTTATTTTAATCAAATTTGTCAATATTTCAGCCAGTGATTCAAAGCCACGAACTCTATCTGCGGATTTTGCGGCATCCTTCTCCAGCTCACCCAAATCAATAATATAGAGCTTGCCTTCGGTTATGTATGTATCAATATCCATGTCGTGGTTGATCATAGTTCGTCGAACATTTTCGCTGCCCTCTTCTAAGGTAATGAAAATTCCGGTTTCTTTGAATAATCTTACACCATTGTAAATAAACTGCATACCAAATAGACTCTTTCCACTAC
>CBFDAW010000642.1:0-2417 GCA_965602865.1 uncultured Thermoplasmata archaeon | reverse complement strand
ACAAGGGATTATGATTTTATTCCATCTATTTAATGCAAAGAATAATGATTTAGTTAGATTTTGACTCAAACTAGATATAAAACATTTATAGAAAAGCCTGTATTAAGAACTTAAGATTCAATAAAGTTCCCAATCGCAACAAGCTGCGGGGTATTCACATAAGAGAAATAAATTTTAAGTTCTATAAAATACTATTTTATTAGAATTCCTGACTTTCAAGCCAGATAATTTATTTCAGCCGTAAATTATTAATAATGTATTAACAATGATGTTATAGAGAATTAAAAAGAGGATTGACAATTTGCGAAGGTCTAAAGCAGGAGATGATGTAACTCAATGTGATGTTTTTGATTGTAGTGAATACGCCAAACGATCATTATCTTTTAAAAAAGTCCAAGATGCATTACCAAAATTAAAATTTAATAATACCGGTAAAAAGGTGCATCTTTGCAAAGAACATTACAAACAGTTTAAAAAAGCAACAAAAGAAAAGCGTAAAATCGATACACTGACTTGGGATTGATCTATTGTGATATTATGGTAAAGATTTCTTACTGTTCAAATTGCCATAAGGCATATAGGTTTCATTTAAAAAAAAAATCAATCTGTGGTACCTGTAAAGAACCTTTTGAAATTATTGATGTTTCCAGAACCAAATATTTTCTGATACAATTGCCAATATTGATTCTCGGTTTTATTGTCATTGGTTATTCGATAATTAATCTATCATTGATGCCAAAAAAATTCGTAGAATTTTTAGGAATTTTTATTTTTGGATTTGCTCTGGTATTGTTTGCTTTAGCTTTTCAGATGTTAGACAATAAAGCCATGGAACAATTGGCTAATGAGAAGGGCACAGAAATGTTTAGCTCAACCGAATCTGAAGAAATAATAAAAAAAACACAGTTTAAATTTCCAAAAAAACAACCAGCAAAAATCAGAAACAGCAAACCAATTCCAATGGCAAAGAGTTCATTCGAACCAGAAGATCTTTTTATAAAACCAAATAAACCAAAACTAACACAAGGACCATCGAAAAAGGAACCTATATCTAGAATGGAGTCTACCCAGGTAAAACTCGAGGAACTAATAAAGCCTAAATCCAAGAAAAAAAAGGCTAGAAAAATTCGACGAGCAAGATAATGATTAGACAATACTGTGTTATAATTGAATAATAAAAATTTGTTCTATTAAGTGCTTTATTATTGGGATATTAGAAAACATTATATAAACAAAAATTCTATTATCTAGGCATAAAAAGAACACAGGCTGGAAAAATGAAAAACGCTTTACACCAGGGATTGACATTTGGAATAGTATTAATGTTAATCGCTGTTTTTTTTCTATCACAGATTGCAGTGGCGAGTGGAAACGAACTTATCATGGCTAGTCAACCCTCGGGTTCAACACTACCCATCTCTTTTGATTTGAGAAATGTTAACAATATCAGCTACGTAACCTCCGTGAAGAGGCAGCAAGGCGGTACATGCTGGACACATGGTGCCATGGCCGCTATTGAAGGAAATTTATTACAAACCGGCAACTGGGCGGCAGCCGATGAAAGTGGTGAACCCAATCTGGCGGAATACCACCTAGACTGGTGGAACGGGTTCAATGACAATAACAATGACGACATATATCCACCCACTGGCAGCGGGCTTAATGTCCATTATGGCGGCGATTACCGCGTGACTTCTGCGTATCTCACACGCGGCGAGGGGGCGGTGCGAGAATCTGATGGTCAATCGTACACAGTTGCACCAGCGCGATATAAAACTGAGTATCACTACTATTACCCTCAAGATATTGAATGGTATGTAGCAGGATCAAACCTGAGCAATATAAATACGATAAAAACCAAACTTATGACCAACGGTGTCATAGGTACATGTATGTGCGTATCCAGTTTATTTATGAAAACACCGGAGTATACACATTACCAGCCACCGTCAGATACACACGACCCGAACCATGCGATTGCGATCGTCGGCTGGAATGATGCGAAAATCACTCAGGCACCAAAGCCTGGTGCATGGCTCTGTAAAAATAGCTGGGGGGCGACTTGGGGGAATGACGGCTTTTTTTGGATATCCTATTATGATAAGTACTGCGGTCAGCACCCTGAGATGGGTGCAGTGTCATTCCAAGATGTCGAGTTTAAGCCGTATAACCGTACCTACTACCACGATTACCACGGCTGGAGAGATACCAAGAAGAATTGTAACGAAGCATTCAATGCTTTTATCGCTGTGGAGACTGAAATCCTCCAGGCGGTCAGCTTCTTTACGGCAACAGATAATGTTGATTATATGGTGAAGATCTACGACCGCTTCGAAGCTGGTGAACTGCTAAACGAACTCACAACTTGTTCAGGTAATATAGAATATACCGGTTTTCATACAGTAGATCTGGATACA
>CBFDAW010000641.1:0-2417 GCA_965602865.1 uncultured Thermoplasmata archaeon | reverse complement strand
TTAGATTTCCTGCTCATTCTCTTTTTTTCAGTAACCAGAATATAATAAAATACCAGCCATACTCTCCGATTTTTATTATCGAAAATAAATACAAAAAGGGTGAAGTATTGACAATTGGTGATTTTAAAATTAATGAACTTTGCTTTAAAATTTTAAAAACATTAGTAATGGGTGAATGCATTCAAACAAATGAAAATCTATTAGCAAAAACACTAAGTGTACATAGAAAAACTATTGAACGTCGCATTTCAACTCTTATTGAAGAAAAAATCGTTGGAAAACCCACATGTAGATTCCCTAAATTCTTCGTTCCGCCGAATCAAATTTTAGTTTATTGCCTAATGGAAATTAAAAAGTCAAAAGATAAGATATTGAGAGCTTTTCAATCAGATCCTCATATCCCACTTGGTTTTGAAGCAAATATAGGTAGATATAATTATTTATTGTTTAATGTTTTTTTGAATGTTGAAGATAGTTTTAGGTGGGAAATAAAGTATGATAATAGATTTCCAGATTGCATTGGAGCAATGAAAAAGTTATTTTTGTCTCCACAAATGACATATTCAATTGATCAGCAAAAAGTATCTTTGAATATCATTAAGAAAAGAAAAGAATCTCTACATGGAAAAGAATTAATAGAAGCTATTAAGGGGCCTGGGTAATATATTTCTATTTAATCTCACATAATTATCAATAAGTTTAACTCCCATTGAATATTGTGGAAATGAAAAATTAAATATTCATCAATAATTCAATAATGAAAAGGTTAAAGGTTAAACGCAACAGGTGAAAAGATGAATGATAAAAAACTTAATCTGGGTTCAAATAAAATAGTTCAATTTATAAAAAAAGATAAGAAAAAAGCAGAAAAATACATTAGAGATTTTATTCATTGTAGGTAATTAGAATTATCAGTTATATTTTCATTAAATAAGGTGATAAAATTGGCTCAATCAGATAAATACAAAGGTTATAGAGGTTCTGCTAAAAAGAAATTGAAAGAATTGGGTGTGAAAGTCTGGAGTGATGTAATAATGAAATCAACTCGAGGTACATTCGAAGGGATTATACTTCCGCGAGCGGAGACTGAAGATGACCAACATATTGTATTGAAACTTCATAATGGGTACAACGTAGGTATAAAAGTAAGCACAATCAAATCAGTTAAAGAATTGGGATATAAAGAAGGCCACTATAAAATCCCGGAGTCGGAATTCCCAAGAGATCCCAAAAAGCCTAATGTTACCCTTTTTGGCACAGGTGGTACGATTGCATCGAGGTTGGATTATCGTACCGGGGCAGTTATACCTGCATTTAGCCCCGGTGAATTATATGGTGCAGTGCCAGAACTTGCAGGTATCTGTAATTTAAAGACTGAAAAATTATATGGTATATTCAGCGAAAATATGGGTCCTAAACAGTACATAACAACTGCAAAGGCGATCGGTAAAGAGATAGAGCGTGGTGTGGATGGTATAATGATTGGTCATGGTACAGATACTATGCATCATACCGGGGCAATATTATCATTCATGGTTCAGAACCCACCGGTACCCATAGTTTTAGTGGGTTCGCAGAGATCGTCAGATCGACCATCTAGTGATGCGGCACTAAATCTTATTAATGCTACTAGGACTGCCGCATATTGCGATATTGCAGAGGTAATGGTATGTATGTTCGGGCCAACAAGCGACCAATATAATCTACTTCATCGTGGCACGCGAGTTCGGAAAATGCATAGCAGTTATAGAAGCACCTTCAGAACAATTGGTGATATACCATTAGGAATTGTAACCCCTACAGAATTTAAATATTTACGAAAAGATTACAATAAACGCCGAAAAGATCGAGATGTGCTCATTGATCCTATATTCGAGGAGAAGGTTGCTATTGTCTATTATTATCCAAACATGCTGCCTGATATGATCGAGTCACTTATCGACCATAAGTATAAAGGTATTGTAATAGCGGGAACTGGGTTAGGTCATGTAAATAAACCATTATACGACCCATTAAAGCGTGCAATTGAAGAGGGTATTGCAGTATATATGACGGTTCAGACACTTTGGGGCTATGTTCAGATGTACGTATATGATACGGGTCGTGACCTAATGAAGCTCGGTGTTATACCTGCAGAGAATATGTTACCGGAGGTCGCATATATGAAACTGGGTTGGGCGTTAGGCCATACCAGTAATTTGGAAGAAATAAAAAAGATTATGCTAACCCCGATTGCAGGCGAAATTACTGAGCGGGAACCACATAATGGCTATATTATTCTACAAGGTGGTATACCTGAAGTTGATAAGTTTGTGGATAAATATTTGAGATAAGAAAGCCCCAAGATAATCTATATGTAGAGCATTTTATTTTCCAATATATTTAGAAATAGCCTATTCTGATATTAATTTTTTAGC
>CBFDAW010000640.1:0-2422 GCA_965602865.1 uncultured Thermoplasmata archaeon | reverse complement strand
AAGAATTCTTAGCTCGAAAGAATTTGCATTAGCAAATTCTCAAGCTTAGAATTCCATTAATAATTTATGAAGAATATGGAATTCTAACCCAGGTGAGAGTACGAGAACACCCGTTGGTCGTTCGCTCTTGAGGTGAGAGGGGGAAATATAAAGTCCAAACCCTAAATCAAGAGTAAAAAATAAATTTATAAGGTTAATTTTCAAATTATAACCTTCCAGTAGATTTAAAATTAACCTACCAGTATATTGTAAAATCTTTTACTATATATTTTCAATATACTGTACGGTAAATTTTTTATTGATTAATTTCCAGCAGAATAAAAATTTACCTGCCAGAAAATTGTAAGAAATCATTTATTATTAGCCTTACAATATTCTGTCCCAAGAAAACACCAAAGTCAAAATCAAGAATTAAGTACTAATCTATACCCGTAACTCAGTAGTTTGAACATCTCCGGATGTCGTAGAACCAAAGTTGGGGTTAACTGCAATCAGTCCTGGGAAAATTATTAGTGTAATGACCACGGCAATATGCTTTTCCTGCATAAGATTACCCCAATAGGAAAATAAAGATAATTTTCAATGTATATAATAATTTAGTGAAGCTGACTTATTGCGGCTCGGAGTTCTTATTTTGATCTTCATCCGGTTTTTCGAGCGACTCTTGAGTTTGAGTGGTATCCGATTCTTCAACATTTTTTTGTAATGTTGGAGACGTGATTGCAATTGTAGGTACCGGTATAGTCTCACCAGCCTCGGGTTTAGTTGCTTGAGTTTGAGCGGGCGGCAGCTGTGGAAGTGTGGGAACTCTTGGAATCTGTTGAGGAGGCGGTGTTTGAACGGGTGCGCTTGGGCCTACCAGGGTGGGTGTGAGGGTGGTAGTAATAGCGGTTGGTTGCTGAGACAGATCGGCACTGGTAGGTACTGGTAACTGAGCAAGTTTTTGTGGGGAAGCGATCTCACCTTGAGTTATTGTAATCGTGGGATGCGTGCCTGGTTTTATCGTTACACTTCCCGCGGTAAGTAATTCCTGGTCAACGCGCTTCTTTCGTTTTATTACAAAACCGACGACAGCTATTATAATTGCGATTACAATTAGTATCATTATAAAATACATCATCATGTCGTTTGATTTATGTTTTAATTTATCTTCTGTTGTTGTATTTGATTCGGTACCATTAGTCTCAGGAATGTCAGGGTCTTTAATTTCGATAGTAATTATATGACTATCTTTTTCTTTTTCGCCGCTATTGATAGAAATTGCCGTTACGATTATTTCATATGTACCAGGTTGAACAGTACTCGGGAGTGTGATCTCTAAATTTCGAAAAGCAAAATTGTTACTATCCAATTTCATAACCGAATAGTCATCGATAGTGATGTAATCAGATAATTTACCGGCCTGAAGAGTTAATTTTATTATATCCTCCGTATTACCAGAATTTGTTATTGATAATACGATGCTTTTATTCTCACCAGGATATAACGAGATAGACTCTACACCGGTTAAATCAATTTTAAATATTTCTTCTTCTTTAATTATATCTACTTTGAACCACCATAAACCACTGATGCATGCCCCCTCAAGCACATTAAGTTTGGGGATTACTTTCCAATAATATGTTTCACCATCAATTAGCTCATTTACGATAAAACTCGTATTCGTGATACTTGATTGCCGAAGAGCAGGTGGAGTCACATTATCAAAATATATATCATAAGTAACGCCCTCCATACCCGGATTTTCAAGTTCCCATTTAAGTTCGACTTGAGTATCATTAACCGCCATGCCATTGGCGGGATATAGAAGTGCCGCTTTAGGTTTTAATTGCTGAACCCATGTGTTGACATTAACTATTTGCCATGTAGACTCCTTGGGACCGTTCCCCGCTATGTCTGAAGCACGCCATTTAACCATATTGTCAGTACCGTTTGGAAATGTATGATTAATGTGTACCTCCAATTTTAAACCGTCTTGAAACCCATCCACCGGCAGCCAAGAGCCCCATAATTTACCACTATTCTCCGAAACCGCATACTCGATTGTGGATGCATTCACACCTGAGGTTATATCTGTAATCGTAACACCGATTTCAACTTCTTGGGTTGGTGAGACCTCTGTAGCTAAAGGCCAACCATTTGAAAATGTTATACTTTCGGTATCAATTAATATTCTATATATCTCACTTTCCACAGGTCCGTTTCCAACGGAATCTACTGCTTTCCACTTTATAATATTATCTTTTCCTTCTTTCAGTGTAACTTCATTTAATACATCTATTGTTAGTGCAGATTCCAAGCCGGTAATAGGTTCCCAAGCTTCCCAGATAGTACCATTGTATGTGGATATCCGGTTCATAATTGTCGTAGCATTTACAACCCCACCGCCAAAATCCGTGATAGTAACTCCAATGAGTACATC
>CBFDAW010000639.1:0-2439 GCA_965602865.1 uncultured Thermoplasmata archaeon | reverse complement strand
AAACCGAAATTAATATATAGCGTAGGTAAGTCTATACCATATTTATTTAGGATTTCATTCGCGAACAAGCCACATGTTGCAATCTCGATGCCATTTACAAAAATACCAATTTCATCGACGGTTACATTGAAATTCCTATTTTGTTCGTTTTCTTTAAACTTTAGCTCTTTAAATTTTAACCTGTTTAAAATCTCCTCAGCAATCACTTTTCCGTTATTTACGGAGATATGTTCATCTATTATAATGCATGATGTACCATAATGCGAGGAAAGGTTCAGCTCGTCAAGTTTTGTCCCGCGTTTGAACCAGATCCCCGTGGAAAAAATTTTGATGGGCAGGTTCTCCTTATCCATGATCGCCGCTAGAGTTGTAAACCATGATGAATCCATGGTTGAGCGCAAGGTAATATTCGTGAGTTTCGGGTTGTTTTCATTCAATTCTGGTATGACAGTAAATATCTTATTAATTTGATCACGGCTAAGATTCAATTCGGTCATTATCTTTTCAATAACTTGGTAATTCTCAATTTTATGATCCCTGTATTCATTTAATAACTCATTCAGTTTTTCTAGATTAATGGATGGAACAATATCGTTCAATTGTCGCGCAAGATTCGGCTCAAGCTCGATTTCTGGTCGCTGGCTCTCTGCTAAATGATATATTCTGTCAAAAACCAAATTGGGGTTAATATTATGCTGTTTAAAAATGTCCTTTTCCGCGACAAAGAACGGGTTCTCAAGCTCATTGAATCCTGAATTTAAAAGCAGGTTTCTAAGGTCCTGAATCTGTTCATGGACGGGGTGTTGGGTACCTTTACCTGTTAAATAATTAATGCGTTCATCTCTTTCTTTTACTGGTTCTGCCTTGGTAATTTCTGGTGCCGGGACAGGCTCTTCATAGGATCTGTCAATGACACGTGCATCCACAGGTACTTTTGCTTCTAATTTTTTCTTATCTTTTAAACCGCCATTATCATGCGTTTCGTCTTCACTCTTTAACTCAGGTTTAGATTTTTTTTCATCATTAACTTTAGCCCGAACGACTTTTCTAGGTTTTTTATTATTTTTGATCTTAGGGGTCGTCTCCGGTTCAGTCTGGGGGGCTTTTTTTTGTTTGCCTTTTTTAGTAGGTTTTTCGACCAATATGAACATTTAACCCTACATCAAGAAACTGGATATTTAATTCTTTCTCACAACATTTTTATAATACCTATCCAAATCTGTTTTCAACTCAGTAATATTCTCCACCAAACCGTATTCACTCACCGCAAACGCTAGCTCACTACGTGTCTTTTCTATTAATGCCCGAGCCACATCCTGCTTGCGCCGCAACGGAAGTACTTTATCCGGGTAGTTCAGATCAATAATCACCTCATATAACTGTTCCATAGCTTCTAGATACCTAATTGCAGATGATAATTCCCTTCTACGTAAAGCATCAAGTGTACAGCGCCGGAATTCGCCGATCACATCACCGAGTCCTAATAAATAAGTAGTATATGGTATTCCCAGTTTATCGGGGTCAGGTAATTTAGTAATTTTAAAATTACTTTTAATCAAATCCAGCATAATGATTGCTTCTGCATATTCCTGGATATAATTCTCCACCATATTGGAATGGTATACCTCAGGATAAGAGCTCATGTAAGCTTTAAGATCCTTATATTTCTTGTTTATCGTTTTTAAATCATTCTGCAGCTCTGCCAAATCGGATGTGCTTTGCTTGTGTATTTTCCGAATGATCGTGGTTGAATTCTTTGAGATCTCGCGAGATAACTTCAGCGTTTTTTCACGGATCTGCTCTTTACCATTGAAATATTTTGTTAATTTTTTAAGAAGATCTTGGATTTTAATGTGAGTCATATATAAAGGGCAATAATTTCTATCTAATTAAATTGTTGCATTTTGTGGGGTGCCATATCAATAATGATAAATTATTGACTGCTTTTGCAAATCTATGCCTGGTTTATGAGGCTGGTTTGATAATTTGAATAGAATTAATTTATGCTAATTAGTCTAGGGTCGAGAGTCAGGGATGAGTTCTTGATGATTAGTCGAGAGTCCATAGAGGTGTGAAGGAGGATGAGTAATTGTATGGGAAATACCAAACCCAAAATGTGAGTTCTCATGGAAATATACTAAAATCCTTTTTTTTTGTTTTTAGGTTTTTCCCCTTAACCTTGATCCTTAATCCTTTCCCTCTCACCTCCAGCGAACGACCAAAGGGAGTTCGCGTACTCTCACCCTCCTTAATAAGCATTTATTTTAATAAACAAAGCCCATAATATTTTAAATCAATTTAATTTTAAATCGTCATAATATTTTTAGTCACCCCCTATCGTTAATTTATTTTAGTATTATTTCAAATATTTCCATCGTGGACAATTTATCAAAATATGGAGTATCAAAAATGTCCGAGAATATGGAGGAGAAACTAGTT
>CBFDAW010000638.1:0-2448 GCA_965602865.1 uncultured Thermoplasmata archaeon | reverse complement strand
AGTATGTAAAATAGTGGGATGAACATCTATAAAATTCCGTGGGTGATGTGCAGTTGCCGGATAACCTAAAAACCTTATGAACTCGGCAACTTTGCATGCTATGGCTCCTAAGTGCCAATAACTTCTCAGAACTTCAATGCCAGCCAGTGGCTCGGGTGAAGTTGCCACAAGATCGTAATCCATTTCAACTGCGAGCACCACTGCGAATGTATGGTCGATTTTAACGCCCTCGAACACGAAGTGATCACGGACATGAGTGAACCCCACCAGATCCGCACCCGCTGCCGTTGCGAACTCAGCCACTACCCGCGCGCTCTCCTGTGGTTCTTGGAAGATCGTTCTATTAAGGTTCACAGGTCCGGCCAGATGCTTTAATTGGTTCTCATAGATTTCCTTTTGATAAAACCGCGATAATGGTGTTTCTAGGCTGATAAGTTCGTAATGGTTAAGAAGGTACTCAAACATCATGTCGTAAACCGGTTTTTTTGCCATTCCCCATCACTTCCTTACAAACTTGTTCTTGGCTTTTATGAGGCTATCTCGCACGTCTGGCGAAAACCATTTTTCAATGAATTTAATTTTATCACGGTATTTATTTTCCAAATACGCTTGTTTTATAGATCTAATTTTCGTCGTTTTCTTATTAATGAATTCCGGATCAGGGTGTATTATTTGGAATTCTAAGAACGCCTGTGCGTCGGCGAGTAGCGTCTCTTGTGATTTGACCTTATCGATATACCCTACAGCCTGCGACCAGTTTATATCATAAAGCTCACCCGTTGATAAAAGCTCCTCAGCATGATCGTCACCTAAAAGATTATGAATGATTTTATCTGCAAGATATGGAACCGGCAGACCAAATTTTGTCGCCGTGACACCTGTTTTAGTACTCCCCCGGGCAATAAACCTGAAATCAGTGCACGCCGCAAGTATACAGCCAGCACCTATGCAATGCCCCGGGATGGAACTCAGTGTTAGCATGGGTAGTGAAAATAATGCCAGGCATAGTTCATTGAACTTATCGTAGAACTCACTAAAACCATTTCGATCAAGTTCTAGTAGCTGTGGAATATCGAACCCGATGGAGAAAAATTTATTATTCCCCGAGGTTAGAATTAAACCTTTTGTTTCGGTGCTTGCGGAAAGTGCGGATAAAGAATTCAGAAGCTCTCGAGTCGTATCAAGATCTATAGGATTAGTTATACTCCCCGTTAATTTTATCACGGTTATTTGGTTTATAATTTCAGTGCTAATTAACTTCATGGAAATTACCCTTTAAACAGAGAATTCCATCAGTCTATTGACTGATGGTGGAAATGGAATTCTCTATTAAGTTCAATGGACTCTTATGACCATAAATTTTTCGAAAAGCGTGGGTGCCGAAAGCCGAGTGGTGCGGGCACGCTTTTTGACTGGTAGAAATCGACGAGCCATAATAATTATTGAATTCCGGAATAAACAAACCATATTAGACCGGTAACAAATCACAATAATAGAACCTTTTCTCTTTTAGCACAATCTCCCCCGCCTTGAAAGTTATCTTCTTGTGAAAAATCGGGCCATCATAGACAAACGAATGAAACTCTCCATTCTCACCGCATGGGTCTATACCCCTGGGAAGCTCGGCGAGGAATCTTTCATCGAACTCTCTACCTGCAAATGTTTTATCCAGGGCATTTGAATCCACGCACGTAATAGCAGCTTTGAAGCCAAGCTTAATAAATTTATGTGCTAACTCCAAAGTATCGAGATGCCAAAGTGGAAAAACCCCTCGCATGCCAATTCTTGATAAGTTATTTTCTCGATACTCCCTAACATCTCGTAAAAAAATATCGCCAAATGCGACGGCTTGAATATCTTTGGTTTTATACTTCTCTAAAACCCGGCGCATTATTAAATCATATTCTTCATTGGAGCAATTCTTTGAAATTCGGATTTTCTCAATAGGGAACCCTACGGATTTTGCCTGGCGGTCGAGTAGTGTCGTTCTGATACCATGAAGGCTAATTCGATCATAATCTGCAGTTATTGCCGTAAGTAAAACCTCAATATCATACTCTTTCTTATCCTGGAGTTTGTAGAGTGCCAATGCACTGTCTTTCCCACCACTCCATGTAACTAGTACTTTTTCTGGCATGGTCGAACTCCAAAATTAACATTATTTAACATTAAGCTCTAACCTATCCGCCTCGAGACAATAATAAGCCACCAGCCCTTTCCAAGAACCCCAGTGAACCGCAATTTCTCGCACATCGGAACTTGCGATCTTTTTGTCGTCAAAATAATGATGTGAGATATATCTCTTCAAGCCCAGGTCATCGGCAGGTACCACATCGAACCTTTGCATACTCCGAAGCATTGTTAGCTCGGTGGTCCAAACACCAATACCCCGTACCTTGGTGAGCTCGTTAATGACCTGCTCGGGATCAGAATATTTTTTAAATTTTT
>CBFDAW010000637.1:0-2462 GCA_965602865.1 uncultured Thermoplasmata archaeon | reverse complement strand
ATAAATCAGAACTCCAGCCTATAATTAATGTACTTAAAAATATTATGCTTACAACAATAATGATGGTTTTAAATTTATTTCCCAACTTTTTCACCCTAAGAAATTATTGACTAAAATAATCATTCTTTACTAACTAGTAATTAATTATGGATTTATAAATATTATTATAATCTAACTGACCTCCATGTATCTTCATTCTTCGAAATTATAGATTAAATATATTTCCTGGAAGTTTAAAAGGTTTACACTTTACGACCGCAATGCTGACAAAACGGCGTATCCACGGGCTTCCCACAGTACCCACAAAAATCAGCGGGTGTACCTTGGGTTTTCGTGTCTTTTTTAACGGCTTCAGGCTTAGCTTTTTTGCCTTTTTTATCTTTTACATTCTTAGCCAACCCCCTAACTTTGTCCTTATCTTTTTTTGATTTGTCTTTCTTAGCCTTTTTTCCTAGAACTTTATCAAATTCCTTACCTTCAGCTCGTTTATATTTATGAATACAAGAACTGTGCACCACCACTAAGCAGCAAGTAGTTATCCTCATTAATGAATCAACTGATGAGTGATCACCTCGCCCACTTCCGCCAGGTCCTCGGTATGCAGCTGCTCCTGCGCAGACTCGTCAAATAGAATGTTTGCGGACGCCGGGATTTCTTCATCACCGCCCCATAGAACATATGTGACGGGAACCCTGGGAAATATTTTAAACTCAAAGGCGAGCTCGCCAAGCTTGACTTTTCGGCCACCTAAAACATTCGCCCGTTCTTCAAACCTATTGAGGTTGTTACCAAACTCTTGTGCGATGGGGTTAATCGCGATGCTTCTGAACGCGGAATAGAACACCATTCCGTTTGGTAACTCGCGATACGAGATCAATTTGTTACGTAATGTTGTGGGTTTGCTGGTTATTAGATAATGTAATACCAGGACCGTCATGGCACCGTGTATGTGCTCGTTCATAGTCTTTGGATGCTGTATGTTCTTACCCGTAAGCTCGATGATATACTCACGATCTAGAACCGGAACCGTATAAAGGTTAGATTCCGGATCGAACTGGGCCATGGCATTCTCACCGACTTGC
Organism: uncultured Thermoplasmata archaeon; assembly: GCA_965602865.1. GTDB lineage: Archaea > Thermoplasmatota > Penumbrarchaeia > JAEHCK01 > JAEHCK01 > CBFDAW01. Next base: position 1,380 of record CBFDAW010000637.1, on the reverse strand, counting down.
ATGGGGTCTAATTTTAATAGCTCGTCCCAGGCTTTATCGATTGCTGGTTGAAAGGTTTCCGGTTTATTCGACTCGAAGATTGGCATGGTATCAGAACTTGATTACGAATTTGATTAATAATATTTTTGGGTTTATTTAGAAAATTATATAATAATCCTCTATGATTTCGCTCTAATAAACAGGGGTTTTGGGATCATGACAATAAAATATGCTGCACGAACAGAAAATATCGAGTATGCGATCCGTGATATTGTTGTAATGGCGCAAAAATATGAGAATGTGCTCTATCTTAATATCGGTGATCCGAATAAATTTGATTTTCATACCCCACAGCATATGCTTGCCGCCGCTGCCGCTGCCATGGAGAAAAATCTAAATGGCTATGCACCCGCCGAAGGTGTCCTGGAGGCGCGCGAAGCGATCGTGGAAGACGCTGCTAAAAAAAATATCGACTGCACGGTGGATGATGTGATAATTACCACTGGTGTGAGCGAAGCAATAGAGCTTGCATTGTCAGCATTAGTGAACACTGGTGAGAACTTTCTGATCCCTAATCCGGGTTATCCGCTATATTCCGCATTGGTATCCAAACTTAATGCGGAAATGAACACGTATGAACTATCCGAAAGTAACGGCTGGCAGCCCGATCTCGAAAGCATTGAACACTCTATCAATAAAAAAACAAAGGCGATCATTATAATAAATCCGAACAACCCCACGGGTAGTGTTTGCGATACCGAGACATTAAAGGGAATTCTGAACCTTGCCAGAGATAATAATTTAGTCGTGTTCGCGGATGAGATCTATGATAAGCTCGTGTTTAGCAAAGACCATGTTGCCCTAGCATCTATTGCAGATGATGTGCCGGTAATAACGTTCAATGGTTTATCGAAATCGTATCTAGTGCCAGGTTGGCGTATAGGCTGGATGATATTCCATAATCCCAGTGACTGCATGTCGGACTATATAAACGCCATTCGTAAACTAGTTCGTGCCCGGCTCTGTGCAAACCACCCGCTACAATATAGCATAAAGCCCGCCCTTTTGGGTCCTCAGGACCATCTCGGAGAGTTTTTAGATAAATTACGCGCCCGGGGCGGATTTACCGAGAAACGGATGAACGAGATTACCGGGCTTTCGTGCAACCACATCACCGGTGCGTTTTATGCATTCCCGACAATTGATATGAATAATTTCGGGTTTAAAACGGATAAAGAATTTATATTATCTCTACTGCAAGAGGAGCGTGTGCTGTGTGTCCACGGCTCAGGCTTTGGTAGACCGGGTGCATTTCGAATTGTATTTTTACCGCCCATGGAGACACTACATGAGGCATATGATAGGATTGAGGGGTTCTGCAAAAGACATTATAAAGATTGA
>CBFDAW010000636.1:0-2465 GCA_965602865.1 uncultured Thermoplasmata archaeon | reverse complement strand
CATTATAGAAAAATTTGAGGTATTTGAAGATAAAAAGAAACAATTAGATGGGATAGGAAAAGAACTTGAAAAATTAGATAAACGTGATTTTCCCGACGAAATCGAGCAAATAAAATCTAAATTAAAGGACATTGAAACTATTGATGAATTAAAGAATATGCTTTCTGAATTACAGGATAAGAACAAAGCACTCGATGAACAAAAAAATGACATTAAAGAAAAGATCAACAGCCTAAAAGAAGAAGGATTTATAGTTACCAAACTGGATGGAGTGCTCGAAGAGGACTTTTCTACTCTTAGAGATACATTTATTGCATTTTTAGATGAGATTCAAAAGTTAAAGGATTTCCAGTCACAATTAGATGAATTATCAGCATCGGGACACGAAAAAGAAATTGAATTTTTAAGAGAAAAAGTGAAAGACCCCGAAAATCTTGCAGTCGTTGAAAAATCCATTTCAGATTTAATAGAAAATATAACCAAGGAAACCGAGCGCCGAAACGAGATATCGTCACAACTTGAAAAATGGAAAGAAGAAGGTTATGATATTTCACAAATAGAAGCTGAATTAGAGAAACCTCTAGATGCTATAGAGAAAGTATTTGCTGAAACTGAGAAGAACATAACAAAACTTAAAACCTTAGGTGAGCAATTAGAATCATTAGATACCAAATGGTATGAAGAAAAAGCAAATGAGATAAAGGAACAATTACAGGATCTAGGCGCTATTCTCGATATAGAAAAAAAGATGGCAGAACTTGTGGATATTTTAGATAAAGATCAGCGACAACGGAAAGAGCTGAAAGATCAACTTGAACGCTGGCGCGAGGAAGGATTTAATGTAGCCATGTTGGATAATGTGATGGATAAGCATATTGACAAAATAAGTAAAACTGCGGTTACCTTGAATGAACGAATAAATACATTACAAGAATATGAGAGTCGCATCAATTCTCTTGAAACTAAATGGTTTGAAAAAGAAACTGTGACTATTAAAGATAAATTAAAAGACCCGGATAAAATAGATGAAATAACAAAGGAATTGGAAGAACTGGAAGAAAAGGTCGAGGTTGCCAAAAAACGACGCGATGAATTAAAATCAAAATATGAGGATTGGAAGTCTCAAGGATTTAATGTCGAACCATTGGACAACGTCTTGGATAAAGAACTATACGAAATGGAGAAGTCATTTGAAGTTTTTGAAAAAGATTTGAAACAGTTAATAGAGCTCCAGAAAAAGATGGGGGTTAAGATCCCCACTCCAGATCAAACCAAGAAAAAGGAGAAGGAAAAAGAACCCGAAAAAGAAAAATCCAAAGAAGAAAAGAAACTCGAAGCCGAACCTGATTTGAAGGAAAAGATTAAGGTAGAGGAAAAAGAGACGATTGAAAAACCCACGGGTGAAGGTGCTGCAAAAAAAGAGCAAATTATATCTTCCGGAATGGAGATGATACCCGAGTTTGTCTTCGATAGCTTTGTGGTTGGTGCGAGTAATAGATTCACTCATGCCGCTGCTCTTGCGGTTGCTGAGTCACCGGCGGAAGCGTACAATCCTTTATTCATTTATGGCGGAGTTGGGCTGGGGAAAACTCATTTATTAAATGCCATTGGCAACCATATATTAAATAATCATAGGGATAAAAATGTAGTATATACTACATCGGAAAAATTTACTAATGAACTTATTAACTCGATACGATATGATAAGATCGAAGATTTTCGAAATATTTATCGCACTGCAGACGTTTTAATTATCGATGATATTCAATTCTTAGCGGGTAAGGAATCAACCCAGGAAGAATTCTTTCACACTTTTAATTCATTGTATACTGCACATAGCCAGATCGTAATTACCAGCGACCGGCCACCTCGAGATATCCCGCAATTAGAAGAACGATTAAAATCCCGTTTTGAAGGCGGGTTAATAACAGATATTCAACCGCCAAGTCTGGAAACAAAAATCATTATTTTAAGGCGTGAAGCAAAAAAAGAAAGCATTGACATTCCTGATGAAGTAATGCATATGATTGCAAGTAAAGTGAAAAGTAATATCCGTGAGCTCCGTGGGGCATTAACTAAAATTATTGCATATTCTAAATTAGTGAAACAACAAATTACCGAGGACCTAGCTAAAGAAGTACTTAAGGATTTCATCGGTCAAAAACCGTCAACACGGATACCACCGCCAGTTGAAATTGAAGAAGAAGGGATGAGAGATAGAGAGGGTGGTCCCAGAAGGGTTTCCGGTGGGCTATCTTCTATCGAGAAAAGGCTTTCTTCGTTAAAGAAAAAACTTTCACCAATTCTTCGAAGTGAAAAAGGAGAAAAGAAACAAGTAGAAGTAGAACCCGAGCCATCTGCACCATCCGAAGATGAAAGGAGAAGTAGGGATGACACTGGAACACCGGCACCGTCCCCTGAAGTGGGTAAAGGAAAAGCAGTTGCCGCCGACTTAGAAACTGAGA
>CBFDAW010000635.1:0-2470 GCA_965602865.1 uncultured Thermoplasmata archaeon | reverse complement strand
AGGATATAGTTATGATTTTTCATACTTCATATACGACCCAGATAATGATCGATCAGAATTAACAATTTGGGTTGCAGGGGACAAAGACCAAGATAAGTGGTTCGAAAACGATCCCGATAATAATATGAGAATAATTTTCAAGTTTCCATTCTCTGCAGCCGGTTGGAGTTATACGTTTTCACTAAATGTTTATGACCCCGATAATAAACAAAATTATCAGTATTTCAATGTTACGGTGATTGTGGATAACTGGCCAGTAGAACATATAAACCCGATTCCGGATCAAAGTTTCCCCGAAGATGGAGCCAAGGAAAATGCTTTTGAACTTTGGGATTATTTTAAGGATATTGATGGTGGTACCGATTTCGAGATAGTGGATGACCCAAATCTAAAGATCAAGGCAGAAATTGATGAGAATGACTTAGTTGATCTATCTTATAAGGTCAAAGATTATAATACTGGTACCGGTTATATAGAGCTGGTGGTATTAGCCAAAGATACCCAACCACCTCAGTATGTTTATGCGATAGTCAGGGTGTTTGTCATACCTGTAAATGACGCACCGATTCTTAAGAACCTTGGAAAGATTAATATTACGAAAGGTGAAGACTACCCACTGAAACTAGATGATAAAATCGTTGATATAGATACACCATTATCCGGTTTAAAAATAGAGGTAAAAACCGACAAACCTGAAAATGTTGAAGTCAGTGGGTCGCTATTAATTCTTAAATTCAATAAAAAAGGTACATTTAATATCGATGTTTGGGTCGTTGATACCGATGGTAAGCGGTCAGAAACACGGACATTGACGATTAATGTTAGGGAAAAAGGAACAGAGTCAACGGCGGATTTTGGTATGTTGTGGTACGCAATTGCTGCACTGGTTATAATTATAATTGTAATTTTGGTAATATTACTGGTCGTGTTCACACATTATAAGGTCGAAGAAGTATTCCTGATACATAAAAGTGGAATTCTTCTATCCCATCTCTCGCGTGAGCGTAAACCTGGTCGAGACGAAGAGATACTAAGTGGAATGTTCACAGCCGTCCAGGAATTCATTAAAGATTCATTTTCCACTCCTGGCAGCCACCAAGCCGGGGATGACTATGTTTTGAAAGAAATGAAAATCGGAGAAAAAAATAATATTTTGATCGAGCGCGGTAAATATATTTATTTAGCCGTGATCTTTTCCGGTCGTGGCAGAGGTAAACTACGGTCTAGAGTAAGAAACATTTTAATTTCCATTGAAACACGATATGAAGCATCATTCAGACGTTGGGTTGGTGATATGGACCGGATTGCGGGAATAGAGAGTTTTCTACAGCCATTACTACCTACGGGCGGAACCCAGGTCATAAAAACCGACAAACACCTGGGTCGAGTACCCGCACCGTCAGCAACGGGAGTGATTACCAAAGGAGCGCCCGCAACACCAGCACAGCCTGCCGGGGCACCACGCATGGCCATTATACCTGCAAAACCGTATGGTGCAGTTTCTACGGCGGCGGTCCCTGCCCATGCACTAGCACCCTCACGCCCCGCTGCTACCCCTGCAGCACCGGCGGCACCAGCCGCACCAGCGGCTGCCGCTCATGGAATGGCGTCGGGAGTACCCAGATGTCCAAAATGCGGTGGCGTACCCAATAAATTCCCCGACGGCAGTATGTTTTGTCCGAAATGTGGGTATACAGGTAATTGAAACTTTACAATATTTATGTGATAAAAGGAATGTATCCATTTCAACAAAGCTCATCTTGGGGGATTAAGATTGATAATCGTTGCAGGTTCGACATCAAAGAAATTGGCAACAAATTTAAGCGAGGAACTTGGGATTACACATGCGGAAGTTGAAACCAAGCGATTTCCTGATGACGAAGGTTATGTTAGGATTGGAACCGAGCTGGATAATGAAGACGTCATACTCATTCAAAACACATATCCTGATGAAAAGATAATTGAGCTGTTCCTGTTACAAGATGCAATACACGAATTTGAAATTAAGAACTTAATTACTATAATACCTTATTATGGATATGCACGTCAGGATAAGAAATTCAATACTGGTGAGAGTATAAGTGCCCGTGCATTGGCTCGGCACATTCAACTTATGACCGATGAGGTGATTCTGGTAGATATCCATGCAAAAAGTATTTTAGATTGGTTCACCAAACCTGTCCACGAGATATCGGGGATGACGCAAATCGGTGAATTTTTAAAACAATATTCACCCGAGATAATAATGGCACCAGACAAAGGTGCTATTGCTCGAGCTTCTACGGTTGCTTCGGTATTAAATTCGGATTTTGACTATCTCGAGAAGACCCGATTAGATGGGCATACGGTAGAGATGAAAGCTAAGACCTTGGATGTAAAAGGCCGTTCGGTAGCGATTATTGATGATATCATAGCCACGGGCGGAACAATAATAAAAGCGACTAATGAATTAAAACGCCAGGGTGCTACA
>CBFDAW010000634.1:0-2490 GCA_965602865.1 uncultured Thermoplasmata archaeon | reverse complement strand
AGCTGGGGAAGAGACATTATTCGGATATTTTGCCTCAAATTTTCTATTTTATCCATTTTTTGTTGGAAATCATACCAACCAATAATTTTCTGAATGATCTTTCGAGTACCGTTCAAATCGGCATCGAATTTTGGTAAGCGTTTGACTTTCGTTTTCAGACCGCGTTTAGATAATTCGGAAATAATTCTATCCTCATCGTGTTCCTGGTCAAAGCCTAAGGTAATAATATCGGGTTTTATCTGTTCGACGATTTTGTACATATCTTCCTCATAACCTATTACCGCGTCATCGACGGGTTTTAAGGATTTTACTAATTCAAGTCGTATTTTTTCATCTGTTATCGGCTCATGCTTGAGCTTACGTACCGTTTTATCGGTGGCAATCACTACTATGAGTTCATCGCCCAGTTTTTTCGATTCCTCAAGATAATGCAGGTGACCAAGGTGAAGAATATCGAACACACCCGATGCCATTACTTTGACCATTTTTGCCACGCCTCGATTATCTCATAACCTTCTAAAAAGATTAACCCGTGCTCATCGGCATATTTTTTTGCACTATTTTTATCACGTGCTTTTCCGGAACTATCCATCATTTCACAGATAGTAGCTGATGGTACTAAATCTGCCATAATGGTCATGGCGGTAGCAAGTTCGGTATGCCCTTTACGAGAAGTTAATAGTTGTTGAGAAGAATTTAATAAATGAACATGTCCTGGTGCTCTAAATTGTTCACCGAACAATTTCTGTGCGTTGCCGTTTTCCAACTTATTAATGGTTGCTATTAACTTTGAGAACTCTGAAATGGTTAAGGCTCTATCGTTATCGGTAATGCCAGTGAAAGTCTTGCGATGGTTTATGGTGACAGAAAACGTTGATATCTCATCGTAAGGAATATCGTTGGGGATCAGATTTTTCAAAACACCGAACTTCTCACCCATCTCCCAGAACACCTCGGAGAGATATGGCAGTCCAAGTTTATTTCGGGTTTCGTAATCAATGGTAGTGCATATAAGTCCGCCGCCGTCCCTGCGCATGGTTCGGATGTGTTCGGGTGTGACAAAGGTCGAACTAATCATCAGATCTGTTTCTTCTTCACGGCCATCAGCATCGTAAATAAGAATGAATTTGCCGGCTTTCATGTTCTCTAATGCTTCATAGATTTTCGAATTCCCCGTCATAAGATCGGAGATATAATAAATGTTATATAGTATAAATCTTTTGTAGCTACTAAAAAGATGGTAAGTAACGTGCTCTAATATTATAAAATCCAGTCCTATTGTTCGAATGTAGATTTCAGCTTTGGATTAAACTGCCGCTTAAGAAAAATTACACACATATTTATTTTTTTTAGGACTTTTGGGTATAATATTAGAAAGAAAAAGAACATTCGTCAAGGGCTAATATCCGAATTAGTTCTATAATTCATATTCAAATTTTCATTAATCCTATTAAAATATCAATATTTTTATTACACCATATGTTAAAAAAACGCCAATTATAAAAGATATTACACCCATTGAGCCATATCTACACCTTTTTCCTTTTTCTTTCTTTCTGGGTTTACCCCCCGCATCATCAATCCGTTCTTCCCAACAAAACTCTTTATACACCAACTCGACTACATCCAAATAAATTCACCTACCTATTTTTTATATTAAACATTTATCTATTTATCTTGAAATTTAATTTTTTTCTTAACCAATTTTTCCAATATTGACTTATGTTTCGAATCCTTTTTTTTTGTACTAGATTTTTTCGTTACTATTTTATTATTAATAATCATCTTTTTCTGTTTATTCTCTATTTCGATAGACTCCCGGCATAATTTTATTACACCTATGCATGTAGTGCATGCCATGTGATTAGTATCCCAGCAATTCTTTTTACAAACCCACCGACCACAAAACGGGCATTGAGTAATATTTTCTTTTGAAATTGAGCCTTTGCACAAATCACAAACATAAGTATCTAAAGCAAACACATCCGATCGTGGCGGCTCACCCTGGTCACGTACTTTTGTGATACGTCTCATTACTCTACTGTAAAAATCATCGTCTTTACTCAATTTCATTGGTCATACATAGATTAATTTAAATATAATCTTATCGCTTAATCCTTTGGAAAATTTCTTGTGTGATAAAAAAGTTCTCTATTAGTACAATACCCATTAATATATTTCCAAATTTTCCGGAGGGAGAATATAAGACATGAGTAAATTGGTTTTAGATGAATTGCAGAGAAAAATGAACCCATCACAATTAAAATTATTCCAGCGTTTAATAGAAATACTACCAGACATGAGTGGAAAAAATATTATCGAAGCACTGGTAGCCATGCATGTTCTAGGTATTGGTGAGGAGGAAAGAATTGAAAGGACTTTAAAAGAAGAAGAATATAAAACATTTTTTAAATCAATGATGGATAAAGAAGGAATAACAAGCATTAAAGATTTAGAAGGCGAAAAGAAAAAATCATTTTTTAATCAAGT
>CBFDAW010000633.1:0-2496 GCA_965602865.1 uncultured Thermoplasmata archaeon | reverse complement strand
GTGGTGATTACCGGTATGGGTCATGCAACCGACCAGGTTGCCATCCAGTATAGGGATTCATTGACTTCGTTTTCGGCAACTCGAAATGCCGCTAAACAAGCATATGAAATGGCAAATATAAAACCTGAAGATATTGATGTAGCCGAGGTTCATGACGCATTCTCAAGTTTTGAGATAATAGATACCGAGGATTTGGGTTTTTTTAAGCCCGGAGAAGGGAAAAATGCTTTGGTTGACGGTAAGACGAAATTAGATGGCGAGATACCGATCAATCCATCCGGCGGCCTAAAGTCACGCGGACATCCGGTGGGCGTATCGGGCCTAGCACAAGTTCTGGAAATCGTCTGGCAGTTACGCGGTGATGCAGGACAACGACAGGTAAATGGTGCAAAGATCGGGTTAACCCAGAGCATTGGCGGTTTAGCGAGCAATAATCTCGTGAATATTTTGGAGGCGGTGTAATGGGCAACCTGGAGGCTGCCGCCTGCAGCTGTGGGCAGGTGTTATTACCACCGGCGGACCGGTGCCCAGCATGTTTAAAACATACTACGCCGCTCCAGATCACGGATACGGGTAGAATTTTAACATATACCGTCCTCTTTGCACCCCCAAAAGGGTTTAACTCTCCACTTATATTAGCGCTTATAGAACTGGAAATCTCAAATCAAAACGGATTAGATAAAAACCATCATCATCTTAGACAACCTAAATTGGTTTGCATTGGTAGATTACCAGAATCAGAACTTACCATGGGTTTACGTGTCCATGTAGAAAAAATCGATGATAAATATTATTTTACAAGCTCGAAGAAAATTTAAAATATCAAAGATTATAAAGGTTTATATCTATTGAATTTTATATATTAATTATCCGTAAGTCAATGTGATACCTATGAAAACCACTATTTATTCGCGATCCAAGGTACTGGTCGTCCTCGTTGCGCTGAGCGTACTTAACCTGACAATCCTGGTAAATTATCAATATGCAAGATCGAGTGATTTGACCAATGATACTTTGCGACCGGAGAAGGATTATATTTGGAAGTATGAGAATAAAGATCTTGACCAGGATTGGGTCTTTCAGTACACCTTAACTTTGGGTGGTGAGAGATTAAAGAAGGTCGCAAATAAGGATGTTCCCGTTTTAGTGATAAATGGAACCGGTAAAATCGCAAAATGGGCTTCAAATATTGATAAAAGCCTAGTAACTGACCAGAATAAGATCTATATCGAAAGAGAGATTGATAAAAACAATCTGGAATTAATCGCTTATACTCAAGAAATAAGCTATGAGCGCATCATTGAAAAGAATTTAACCATGAATTATAATTATTTGTATATTACTTATAATATTACCGAGCTAACCAAGCCGGATAATATTACGATGGGTGCGACATGGATTAAGAAGGTGATTCGTACCCAGACACTCGAGTTTAAGAAAGATCTTAATTCACCGGAAAGAATAACACATCCTGAAGAATTGATTAACAGCACCTTCGAATGTGATAAGATCGTTAATATCAAGGTAGGTGCGGGGTCGTTTGACACCTTTCGAATTGTGGAGCGCCAGTGGATCGCGGATATGCCAGAAAATACAATTTATTGGTTTTATTCAACAGAAACAAAAAGTGTAGTAAAAATGGAGCGAAAAAATATCGCAGGTAAATTGGTTGAGACCGAAGAACTAATGGATTTTGAGAAAAAAACCACTGATAACAACGGTCATGTGACCAATAATGAAACCAGCGAGGACAATGAAAATAGTTGGCTGGATGTTCAAATTCTGTTAGGCATTTCTGCAGTGATAATCGCCACTGTAGTGATAGTATTCTTTATGTTTAGAAAACAAAGAATTAGAAAATAGAGATCTTAAGCCATTTTCCATTTCACGCCATCATTGGTATCTTCGAGTATAATCCCAAGCGTTTTCAGTTTATCCCTGATCTGGTCGGAGAGCTCGAAGTGTTTTTCGGCGCGTAACTTTTTTCGAATTTCTACTAATAATTCAATCAATTTATCGCCCAGTTCATCATCGGTAGCACCGCAAGCTTCGGTTTGCTCGAATAATCCCAGGATATTGCCCAATTCAAGAAAAATAGTATTAACTTGGTCGAGTGCGTCTTTTGAGAACTGGCTAGCCGTGGAACCGGTTTCGTTCGAGGATAATACCTTGTTTAATGTTTTGGAAAATTCGAACAATGTAGCTATTGCTTCACGGGTATTGAAGTCATCATCCATTGCAGCCAGGAACTTTTGCCGGTGCTCATTGACAGTGTCTAATAATTTTTGATCCGCCGTGGATAACTCCGGCTGCTCCAAAGCGGTCTTACGAACTGAGAGCAATCCCTGGTACGAATTCAATAACCTACCATAGCCTGTAGCGGCTTCGGCTAAATATTTCTCACTGAAATCAATCGGGCTCCTGTAGTGAGTATATAATAAGAAGTACCGAACTACTTCGGCATCATATTTTTCTAGTATCTCCTGGATCGTAAAG
>CBFDAW010000632.1:0-2507 GCA_965602865.1 uncultured Thermoplasmata archaeon | reverse complement strand
ACCATTTTCAACTTGCTTTGAAGACTCACAAGCAGTGAATAAGAAAATAGTACCTGGTATTGCTCCATCTCCCCCCTCTCCCATATTGCCTTCTCCTTTTAAACCGTCAATTTCATACCCTGTAATTGTATCACCATTTCCTACGTTTATATTAGCCTCATTACCATGGCCTGCATGAACTACAATCTGGGATTGGTCCCAACTCAAAACAGCATTAACAAAATCATCCTCTGAAATCTTTTTCTCTTTATAATGACCTTGGGATCTTTCAGTACCACCTGTTTGCCAATTCCACTCATCATCCAGATATTTTCCAGCATTATCTACAGAAGGTTTAAAGTCATCAGTGTAACCATCACCACCACCACAACATGCAAGAGTTCTAAATGCATCTACCTGAGGTGTGATTATTATAAATGTAATTAATATAATAAAAAAATATAAATAAAAATTACTTATTATATATTTGTAACTTTTCACAATAATCCCTTCAATTATGTTTCACAAATTTTGTTTTCACAATTAGTCCCCCCTCTTTTTAAAAGTATATAAAGATTCTTTTATTATTTGGGTTTATTTTGTGGAATTCTCTCTTTAAATCCGCAGTATTTAATTTGAAATACCAAATATATATTAGAATAACGCTTACCACCTGCAGGGAGAGCACACTATGGCGATTACTGACCCGGAAATCATAAAAAAAATAGTGCGTAAAAACTTTGATAATTCTGTTGGTCTATACGAGAAGTTCGAACATAGATTTGGTTTATTTGGGTATCTAGCAACCAAGTTAGCTAATGAATGTAACATCAGATCAGGGATGCGCGTTTGTGATATTGGCTGCGGCACGGGTACATCGAGCTTTGAGCTAAAAAAGCTAGTTGGCGAAAATGGTCTGGTCCTCGGGCTTGATTTATCAGAAAAGATGCTGGTGAGTGCTCATGAGAAACTCACGCAGGCGAACGAGCCTAATCTGAGATTCATACGCTGCGATGCTGATGCATTAACAGAAAATATCGATATCCGGGTGGATTCGGTATTGTATAATGCTTGTATCTTCCTCATACCGGAACCTAAAATAACTTTCAATTCGGCTTATAAGATATTAACAAGCACTGGCACCATAGGAATGGACTATTTGGCAGGATTATACGGCGGCGATAGTGATGCGGTAATGGGAAGTGATGGCCCCGGTGATGAGTTATTTACCAAGGCAAAACAAAGTGGTCAGCCATTTGCACCATATGGCAGACGCATTACCGACGGAATCATACTACCTAAAATCTTGAAAGATATCGGGTTTAAAAACATCCGTGAGGGGATGCTGTCAAAAGCGATGACCCTGGATGAAATGAAAGCGTTCTACAGTATACCGGCGCAATCAGCGGCACTGTTCCCCAAGAATACCTATGAAGAACGGTTAACATTATTTGACTCGTTTATTGAATATTTCCAGAAGAAGAATATAAGCACATTTTCCCAGCATTGGGGCTGGTGCGTGGGTGAGAAATAATTAAGTGCGATTGCAGAAGTATCGTGGTAAGTATAATTTATCGGGTTAAAACCCAATGTGTCTCATAATAAAAAAAATTCCGCAAATCATCATTTCTTTTGCGTAGCAATTTTTTTTATTGGTAGTTGTTTAACATTGCATGAACCGTCAGTGCAAATCGCCTTGCTGAGCAGGTTTGGGATAATATATGCCGAAATAATGAAACCTAAACCGATCCAGATAGCATATTGAGTGGGTATTATATGTACTATTGTCAATAAAATAATCCCAAAGCCTATGCCGTACAATAAAATACCCGTTTTCGTGCATAAAGGACATGATGCCACTTAAATCACCTATCTTATAAATATGATAATGTAGCCTGGTCAATTGCGTCTTCTATCTCTTCTAATTGGGTAAGCCCAACGAATATATCTACACTGCCAGTAAAATCCAATATGATCGTAGTTGGAACCCCAGTTATATCATAGTGCTCGGTTAATTCCTTATGATTACTGTATTTCAGCCAATAAAAAGTAATCTCCAAATCTTTAAATGCCTTTTCAAGATCATCGATAATGGGTTTTTGCTCGTCACACGCCGGACAGCCATCACCCCAAAAATATAGTACCACCGGCTGATACTCGGTCTCTTGTTCTATATCATCTAACGAAACATTATCATCCCTATCTGAACTCATATTCATGAAAACGAAATAAAGGACAATACCGATTACTATAATTACCATACAAATGCCTATGATCTTCATATGGTCGTTTAGGAAAGATGCCACACCTTTTTTAGTCATTAATGATTCTCCGAAATACTAGAATTTTAAAAAACCCGGTTTAGTTTTATTTATAATTGTATTTACTGACTAATAATATAAATATATATTATAAAAGATTAATGGGGTTTTGGCGATCATTATATTATTATATGGATTGGGATTATGTAAGTATAAACGACCCCGACCCGAGACAAAAACACTTAAAATATTTATGCTGTGAGCAAA
>CBFDAW010000631.1:0-2511 GCA_965602865.1 uncultured Thermoplasmata archaeon | reverse complement strand
CATACAGATATAGCCCAAATGTGCCCGCATAGTCATCATTGTACGGTGTTAAAATAGGTGGTATTGTACCCCAAGTTACATCATCGATCACGGTAGTGGTGGTTACTTCGCCTTCAAGGTCGCCAGGTGTCCAGGTCTCGGAACTGTCGGTATCGATCCAATAACTCCAGGTCTCACTCGGTCCGGTGCCGGGGTCGACGAACTTAATCTCCGGCGTGTACAGCGCATTCTCTTCGCCGACCAGGTTGTATTCCAACTCGGTCTTATCAAGAGCCGGCCACACATTCCGGATCTCAACGCTTAATACCCACTCGCCGACATTCATATCATCATCGCGCATTCGGATTTTGAGGTTGTAGATGTCAAAGTCGGTTCCGCTCGGGTTATCATCGCAATATAGATGCTTCAATTTCGGTAACCCTTTCCAAGGACCAAAATCTGTTAGATTGAAATCGCTTGAAGACATCCAATAAACATTACATGCAGTTCCATTATCTGCGGTATATATTAAACCTACACCTCGTGCCACTATAGAATGTTTTCCGCCATACATGATATTTGGGTGAAGTGTCGTAGAATTGAATTCCGGCGGAGAGGTTATTACCATTTCACCGCTCCAGTATGGTAGCTCATTCACCATCATCATGATCGCATATGGACCATGCTCTGGAACCTTAACGACATCTTCTTTGTACCACACTACATAAATATATCCACGACGGTCAACACCCACTGATGGATAATAATTGGCGTGTGATGTGTTGGAAGTTAGAGTCTCCTCGCTGTCCCAACTCTTGCTCACAGCATCCCATTTAATGTATTTGATCATGTTCGGTGATGGCTCAGCATCCCAAACAATATAGATATTATTATCGAGATCGATTGCCATGCTCGGATTGGTTTGGTCATCGGTTGTGGAAGTCGTAACCATCTCTATTGAGCCCCAGGAACTCGTGCTATCATCGTACATTATATGTTGTATATTATGAATATCAGTTGATGGCGTTTGTCCTGACCAGATCACATGCACATTGTCATCACTGTCCACTGCGATCGATGGTAACTCGTGATTCCGTCCATCTGTTAACATCGTTATTGTGCCCCAGGTACCGGTTGAGGTCCGGCTTATATAATAAACGTCACTTCCACTCCAAGCAATATGCACGGTATTCTGCGAATCCACGGCTATACTCGGGCAATAAAAATCAAGGGTTCCCGTGGTAATCTGCTTGAAGTTATACCATCTCTTACCGCCGTCATTTGAGTTAGCGTACCTGATGTGATTGTATCCCGCAACCTCACCGCACCAGACTACATGTAAGACATCATTAGAGTCGATGGTGAGGCTAGGTTCGAATTGGTTCTTACCCTTGGATAATGAATCGGTCGAGACTGGATTTTGATTCCAGGTCTCGCCGAGGTCTGATGAGTTGGAGATGAAAATCCGATATGGACTTGGATTATCCACATATACAGCATACAAGTTATCCTCACTGTCCATCACCAGTTTTCGGCCGTTATTGAATTCTGTGGCAGAGCAGCTCACATCTTCGTTCACCACTCCAGTTTCTCCGCCACCAGCCCATGCCGCTGCATTGGCAATTAGTAGATCACTATGTGCACCACTATCACCTCCTGGCCATTGGTTCATGCCAACAGTTCGACCAGGGCCTATCTGTTTTACTGCGCAGCCGATATAGGTATTCGCCCAATAGAATATTGGTTTCGCATTCGCACTAACTTGTGTTGTGGAAAATGTATAACCAGGACTAACCGATGTAACTCCATCCATGATCGGGTGACCGGGCTCAACTACAGTCCCTATTGTTGTAGAAACACTGCCGTAGGTGTCTTGCAGAAAGATCGGATCATAGCGATTGGTATGGAATGAACCGCCAAGGTACCATGTCGTAGTAAGAAAATGTGCAAAGGTACAAACAACCACACCACCACCTAAATCAACAAAATCTTTAAGGTTGTCACCTAGTAGGTTTGTGTTTTGATATGGATAATTAGTCCAAGTTATAATTACATCATAATCAAGAAGTGTATTAAGGTCTGGTGTGCCGGTTTGACCATTAAAAGCGTCAACTGTTGTGAATCTTGGATCCGCGAGTAGATATGACTGGAGACCGGCATCATCATAATCTGCCCAAATAATAAGCGCTTTTCCGCCGAAGGCACCACCGCCACCACCACCACCAGTAGAACCAGTATACCTGAAATCATCCTTCCATTCGGTCGGTGGTGTACCGTCGCCCCAGTCGACACTGTACTGGAATGAGTTCTCCGTGGGCTCATCATACGCTACATCATCGAACTGGAACCCTTCCAAGGTTACCCAGGTACCCTCGTCGATGCCCTCCTCGACCATGTCCTTGGGTGTGATCCTACCAACTTGGACCTCTGGGGGCACATTGTAGACCGTAAGATTGGTCTCAGTATAATCGGTGCCTAGATCGTCATCCTTAAGGTCAATCGTGATCTCGAACATATCAAATGGCGTGCCGG
>CBFDAW010000630.1:0-2514 GCA_965602865.1 uncultured Thermoplasmata archaeon | reverse complement strand
CGTAGTGCCTTTTTCAACGCTCACCTCAGTACCATCAATAGTCAGATTCATCTTCTCCATTACCTTCACCTAATATTATGTTCACAAATTCCTTGTAACAATGCTTTGAATTGGTTCAGGTGTCTATCTGATGAATATGTGATATTTGACGAGGATATGGATATTTATGCAAAAATTCAAGGACCAATGATCATCCATGACCTAAAAACAATATTTGACGAGGCCAAGGCATTAACTGAAATAGACTTGTTGGGCAAGGATGCGGTTAAGCTATTTAAAAAATTGAATCCCAAATTATCGAATATTAATAATTTAACAGTTTTAGAAACGAAATTGAAAGAAATTGATGCCATTATCGCTCGAGCAGATTATTCTAATAATGATCCGAGATTCATAGTGTTTGTTAACCCTGATAAAGTTAGTAAACTTAAGGAGTATATCGAATCAGCTATAAAGGGTCTGGAGGTTAATATTGCAGATCAAAATATTATTAATAAATTACGAAGTAAAGTTGGGTTACCTGATTGTAATTTAGAACCCGGAACTTCAAAAATGAATGCAGTAGGATTGTATAATCCGGAATTAAATGAACTTTTTGCAATAACGAAACCCTATTTTATTGGCCAGAAGAAGATACTGGCATCGGAGAAAAACCGAAGTAATAAGAAGAAATATGAGTACAAACCAGAAAAAATACCGCTTAGGAAATCATACCTATATGATGAGCATAAGAAATTGGGGGGTAAAATAGTACCCTTTGCCGGTTGGGAGATGCCGGTGGTGTATGCTGATTCGAGTATACAAGAGGAACATTCGGCGGTACGAGAGACTGTAGGATTGTTCGATGTATCACATATGGGCGTGTTCGAATTCAAGGGTAAATACGCAACGCGGTTTTTAGATATTCTGACGACCAATTATGTCTCCTGGCTTTACCCGGGCCAAGCACATTATTCATATCTATTAGATCCGGATGGCAAGGTGATTGATGATATATTTTTATACCGATTGGCAAAAGATCATTATATGATGGTGGTGAATGCCGCCAATGCCGAAGAAGATTGGGCGTGGATCAATGCGGTGCATTCGAAAAAATATATAATAGACAATTCAAATCCTGCCATGGAGATCGAAGGTGAAGTGGAGATTCGCAACCTAAAGGATCCACGGTCCGGAAAAGACCAAAAAATAGATCTTGCCTTACAAGGACCAAATGCGACAAAAGTACTTCAAGAGTTAAGTGCGGATAAAGAAACCAAGGTTAACTTGGACCGGCTGCAGAAAATGGAATTTATAGATGTGATTTTGAAAGGTATTAATGTACGGGTGGCAAGAACCGGGTATACTGGTGCTAAGGTAGGGTATGAGATGTATGTTCACTCTGATGATATACAGAAATTTTGGAATTTATTATTAGAATTTGGTAAATCGTATGGTATTAAACCTACTGGGTTAGGCGCGAGAGATTCTACACGTACCGAAGCCGGTTTCCCGTTGCATGGTAATGAGCTAGCAGGGGAATATCAGGTATCACCCGTGGCCGCTGGTTATGGCGCGTTCGTAAAGCTGCATAAACCGTACTTTATCGGTCGTGAGACTGCATTAAAATTTGCCTCTGACCGCGCCATGGAGATAGTGAGGTTTAAGATGGATGAAACGGGTGTAAAAGTTGTTAAAACGCATGATCCAGTGGCAAACGAGCGTGGTGAGTTCATTGGTAATGTTACCAGTTGTGTAAGTGTCGAGGGTTACCAAATGGGGCTTGCATATGTGAAAAGAAAATACAATAAAATTGGTACAAAATTATATATTTATTCCTTACCCCGCCACCATGGTCATGACGCCCCATCTGGATTAGCAAAAGGAGCATATCAACTAGGAGATAAAATGGTGCTCCCAGTTTCAGCAACCATACTACCACGGTTCCCACAAGAGGGCGAGTTGGAAAGGTAGGTAATCATTGGTTATATTTCGCTATTAGCGGCATTGATTTATTATTGCTGTGAGTGCCGTTGACATATTTCGCGGGGAGAATTTATCGCTATTGTTATTTTAATATAATTAAAGAATAAATAGCAATAAATTCTAATAACACCAATCCAGCAATGCCGCACCCATCAGCAACCCAACAATGCCACTCCCTGCTTCAACTTAGAAATGCCACTTCTAGCTCAAATCTCCGATTATTAAAAAAAAGATTTAAATAATCGAAGTAATAATTCAGGTTCCAATATAAAACAGGCTTAGATAGCAGGGGAGGATATTTTGTCATACGACCGGGAATACTTACACTGGCTTCAGGCGCATATAGCGCTTCAAGAAGAGTCATTAAAAAACTTGAACAAAGAAGAACGCAAGAATAAAGAGGGGCATATTTCATTATTAGAAACAAAACTTAAAGAAGTAAGTAAAAAGGTTAAAAAACTGGTCAAAGATTTCCCAGTTTATACTAAATGTTAGCTGATTTTGCTTTAGTGGCTTCTTACCATATCCTTTATCTTCATCAATCTTACA
>CBFDAW010000629.1:0-2523 GCA_965602865.1 uncultured Thermoplasmata archaeon | reverse complement strand
ATCTGCGAAACTCCAGCTCCACCGGTGATCACGGTTATTACTCCGGAAAATAATGAAGAAGTAAAAGATACCGATACGGGGTCCAAATTAAAGTTCGAAGGGACCGCCGTGGATGAAAATTGGGATTCTAAACTCCTCAATCATAGTAGATCCGTGGAGAAAATTATAATTACTATTAAAGATAAATCGGGTATTGCAATAATAAATACTGAGTTAAAAGCAGGTTCGGGGCTACAAGAGAACCAAACAAGCCATTCATACACGTGGGCTTTCGACTGGAACACACGGCAAATCGATACACAGGGAAATTTTATTTACCCGAATGGAAATTATTCGGTCGAGATCTCGGCATTGGATAATACATACCCAACACCTTTGGAATCGATAAAAACTAAAATCAATGTTCATTTGCACCACATAGTAAAACCCACGGCAATAATTAAAGATATAACCGCCGAAAAAAATGCTGAAAAAAAAGGCTACGAATACCGCGACTATGATAAAACGGGGATATTCAAGTTTAAGAGTTCCAAAGGCAAGTCAGAAGTCACACTTCGTTTCGATCTTTCGAGCTCGTATGATCCAGACAAAAGTCAATTGAAATATTATATCGATTTTGACGATATTAGTATATTTGACTGGGGTAGTGAGTCGGTCATTGACCATGAGTATTTTGTCTACGCCTCTGAGAAAAAAGAAGTTAAGAGTTACAATCTTGTAATTAAGATCAAGGATGAAGATAATGTTGAAAATGAAAAATTAAGATATGAATCTGAAAAAGACGGAATTAGCGATGAAATAAAGAATTTGACGATCATAATCGAATTCATCCCCGAAGACCCAGCACCAAAAACTCCATTAGGAGAATTCCTTTCATTACCACTGGCAAAGGATGAGATACGGGTCATGTTTGTTATTTTAATAATTATTTTCAATCTTGTAGCTGTGTTAATGATAGTATCCAAGTTTAAGAAGATCAACAAACGCCGTCAAGCACGCGAAGCCGCTCTTCATGCCTCGCGCCAGAAACAGCAATCAGAAACAGAAAAGAAGAAGACAGATATTTACTCTCACCTGGAATTCGTAGATGATGGTGAAGCAAAAACCGGCATAGTTGCAACGGCTGGTGCGGTAGGCGCCATGGAGCTACCAACCGAAGAAGCCCTGAGTCAGGATGCATATCAAGTCACTAAACCCGAGGAGCCTGAAGCGCCACAGCTGATCTCGGTTGGTCAACCGGTTTTTGAATCGGCTTTTGATGCATCAACTGAAGCAACCGGTACCACTGAACAGATCGAGCCTGAGACGGCGCCAGGCACCAGTGTGGCACCTCAAACAACCACTACGGCGTATGCTAATGCCCCCCCCGTTACCCAACCACCGCCACCCGCCCAGCTTGCTACTGCCGTACCTGCCGCGCCGGCACAAGCGCCACCTCAGGCACACGCTCAACCGGTGGTTACACAAACCACACAAGCTGCATCCCCACCTCCACCCGCACCCGCAACTCCGGTTCAACCACCAGTTGCTCAACAAAAAGAGCAAGAGGATCAACAATATAAGAAATAATTTGATGTCGGTATTTATTCTAGTTCACGCTTAAGTTCATTATATTTATTCTCTGAGATTTTACCACTTACAAGACGATCTTCTAAAGATTCCAGAATGCTAGCAGTGAATTTTTCTCGCAGCCTAAGGTAAATCTCTTCGGAGATCTCTCCAATTAATAATCGATCTTCTAACATTTCCAAGCGTTGTATGTCCGACAGATCATCTTCATCACTAGCTTCATCCTTCTTACCACTTTTCTTATCATCTTTCCCGGATCGTTTTTTAGAGTCCAGTGGACTATGATAGACTATATCCTCGGACTCTACCTCTGCTTTACGTTCCGATGCCGTAAGTACTTCGTCTTCGGATACCATAAACGGGTTATCTTCACCTAGTGCGAGATCTTGTTCTATTAGTGCTGGTGCTTGTTGAGGGTTTAACCAGTTGAAAGTTCTTCCGCAATATGTACATTCACCCATGCCATTATCATGAAAAACCAAACTCTCACGCTCACAAACTGAACAAACGCCGGAAGTAGGTTTAATTAATCTTTGTTGTGGTACCATGGGTAGTGGTCCGGATTGAGGTAACGGTATTGGCATGGGCATAGGCATGGGCATTGGTAGTGGTGGTAAAATTATTGGCATCTGAGCTTGTGGTGGTGGTACAAATGGCATTGGCATAGGTGCTTGCGGTGGCATTTGCGGAGGCATCGGTGGTGGAACCTGTGGTAATGGCATTTTAGGTGGCATAGCCGGTTGTAACAACGGAGTGCCACAATTATAACAGTTTGGATTTCCGAGATTATTTTGTCTCCCACACCTGGGACATTTCATACATTACTCCCCCTTGGTAGTTTCTTAATATATATATTTTATAGTTTAAAAACTTTTATGGTATAATCACACCATTTACTTTTACCGCCGCAAAACTCATATATTTAAATAGAGAATTCCATCAGTCTAATGACTG
>CBFDAW010000628.1:0-2523 GCA_965602865.1 uncultured Thermoplasmata archaeon | reverse complement strand
AAGCACGATCCGGTCTTTTTGGTCAATAGTTACCAATCCGGAATTGCCCCTAACAGCTGGTTTATTAGCTGGTTTCCGAGGTATTATCTCAGTCCAGGCGTTATCACTTAAATCATAAACCCAAGTATCATCCAAATATTTATGCTGCTCAGGGCTTCCACCAAAAAGTAACACTTTATCATCACCATAAATAGAGGCCATTGCATGATTTTCTCTTGCAGATGGTTTTGAACCTGGTGGTTGTTCATTTGTCCAAGTATTAGCATTCATATCATAAACCCAGGTATCACTAGCATAAGTACTCCCCCCTATTCTACCACTAAAAAGCAAAACTTTGCTGGTCCCAAAAATCGGCGCCATTGCATGCGCAAATCTGGCCGTTGGCTTAGGCGATTGTATTTTATTTTCCCAGGAACCATTATTTGAATAATAAACCCAGGTATCACCCTTGTAAGCCGAGCTGTCCAATCCACCAAAGAGTACAACTCTATCATCATTATAAACAAATGACATTGCGTGGCCAAATCTAGCAGAAGGACTATTTGGTTTTGATACATCCGTCCAAGAGCCAGTACTTGAATCATATTCCCAGGTATCATCCATTGCAAAGGCATTCCAATATCCACCAAAAAGAATTGCTTTATACCTAGAAGCGGAAGCCATATTACTATAGTATCGACGACTTGGATTATTGGCAGCTGTTTTCGGGTTAGGTGTCTTCTCGGTCCAAGTATCATTGCTTAAATCATATTCCCAAGTGTCATTAAAAATATACATAGCACTTCCGCCTCCAAAAAGGACTATCTTATCATCACCAGAAATAGACGCCATAAAATGATAACCTCTGGAATTTGGTGAGAAGCCGGGGCTGTGCGATTTCCAATATTGTAATTCCGATAAATCAATTTGAATCTCAGCATTTTCATCATTGCCTACTACTGTTGTGTTATTAAATGTACCATTAATATTGAAATCTTTATCAGAAGTTTGTGTCCAGGTTGATACGGCTTCTGAGGTGGGTATTTTGAAATTTGAAGGAATCATAATTAATAAGCCTGAACATACTAGAATTATTATCGCTAATGTTGACCCCAATTTACGGCTTAAAGTTTTCTGGGTGACCTTTGATTGAGAGTTTTCATGCAGAAATTGACCCCCTTTATGTAGATTAATATCTAATTTAACGTATATAACAATTTGGTAAAACAAACTTAATATGGTTCTTGGTTCTTATTTTGATGTCCACTCACTTCTTTATCTTGCTCTTGAGGGTGAGCATTATCAGTTTCCCTGGGCTCCTGGGCTGACACCGGCACAGCTTCGGAGGCACGGACCGCTGGTGTTGGTATAGGTGTGGAAGCTGCAATTGTAGGTACAGGTGTAGTCCCAATAGCCACGGGTTTAGTTGCTTGAGTTTGCGCCGGCGGCAATTGCGGCAGCCTTGCAACTTGCGGTATTTGCTGCGAAACCGGTGCCTGAGCCGCCGAGGGTGAACTTACCAAGACCGGTGTAGTAGAAGTCGTGGTTGGTAGTTCCTGAGCAACATTAGCAGTTACAGAACCCGGTAGCTGTGCGGCCGCCGGTGCCTGACCCACGGAAATCACAGCAGTGGGATGCTCACCGGGCTTTAGGGTTACCGCCTCTTTATTAGATTTTTTCTCCTTATCACGCTTCCTTCGTTTATTAACATAAATTGCCAGTGCTAAGATAATAATGATTATAATGATAATAAATAAAATGTTTAGATATGTAAACAAAGTCGAAGATCTATCGGTTTCAGGCTTATCTATTCCAAATATTTTCACGGTCAATTCTGCATTTTCCTCGACGACCAGATCATATTCGTCAGCCCTCCCGGAGACTGCCGTGACCGTTAATACTACTTCTCCTTTTTTCGCATCTTCTGCAATCGTTAACGTAATATTGAACTTTGCAGTACCATCTGAGATCGCATTCATTGTGCCGGGGTCGGTCACCACGGCACTAATGTCTGCGTCCGGCGGAACGTCTACGTTCAATGTAATAGTATCCACCAACTCGCCAAGATTATAAACAGTTGCTTGAACGGATACCACATCACCGGGTACCTGCTCGAGATATGGCGGGTTAACTGTTAGTTTGAGTTCGATCCGTGGTCTGTAATCTTTTTTAACCGTAAACGACCAGGTCTCTGACTCGGGACCTCTGACATTTCCCGCCCACGGCGCGACCTTCCAGTAGTATGTTCTATTATCTTTAAGAATACTCCGGGATAAAAAATATGTGTTTGGGCATTTCTCGTATTCTACAGGAGCTTCATTAGTGTCTAGATATACATCGTATGATAGAATTTCGGCGCCTTTGTATTCGACCGACCAGGATAATGTTGGTTTGATCGAAGATATTATTGAGCCGTTCTCGGGAGAGCTCAGCGTCACCGATGGAACGGGAACGCTTGTGTCTACGGCGAATGTCCATATACCTGACATACACCAGCCCGCATCAGTGCCAACATTCGGAATTACGGTCCAGTAATATGTCTCC
>CBFDAW010000627.1:0-2523 GCA_965602865.1 uncultured Thermoplasmata archaeon | reverse complement strand
AAAAATTTTGATAAAAAGTGCCTCGTTACTAACTTAGCCGATACTCAGGTTAAAATAGGTTCAAATATGAAAAAATTAAGAAAATATGGAAACCCACCATTCAATATAGCGGTTCTTCACGGTGGTCCGGGTGTACCCGGTGAAATGGCACCAGTTGCGGAAGAACTTGCCTCATCGTGGGGTGTTCTAGAGCCACTTCAAGTTGCAACAACACTAGAAGGGCAAATCCAAGAGCTAAAGGATGTTTTAAAAATAAACGGAGATCTTCCCGTAACATTGATTGGTTTCTCATGGGGTGCGATGCTTAGTTTCATTTTTACTGCTCAGTACCCGTCATTCGTAAAAAAACTCATACTCATCGGTAGTGGGGTTTACCAAGAGAAATACACTAAAAACATCATGAAAACTCGATTGGATCGGCTTAGTGAAGGAGAAAGAACTCAAGTCCTTTCTCTGATTGAAACCCTGAACAACCCCGGCATTGAAGATAAAAACACGCATCTGGCGCAATTTGGAAAGTTGATTTCCAAGGCTGACTCATATAATCCCATGCCACATAACAACGAAGTATTAGAATGCCAGTTTCAGGTCTATCAAAGTGTTTGGAAAGATGCTGAGGAACTTAGACGTAGCCGGAAGCTTATAGAACTTGGAAAACAAATTCAATGCCCGGTAGTAGCGATCCATGGAGACTATGACCCACATCCTGCTGAAGGAATCAAAGATCCACTTTCTCGTATTCTAAAGAATTTTCGATTTATATTGTTAGCGAAATGCGGTCATTGTCCCTGGCTTGAACAGAGCGTAAGAGATGAATTTTATGATATCCTTAAAAACGAAGTGAAATAACGTCAAAATCCAAAGCATTAAGAACGAAAAATTATTCTATGCTTGCTCTTTATTTTGAGCTTGTTTTTCTTTTGCTTTTTGCGACCAGTATATTTGTTCCGCCAGGAGGTCTTCGATAAGATCCGATAACGGCCAATTGATATTATTCTCGGTCAAGCCACAGAAGATGGGGCGAACGACACCGGATCCTTTGGGTAACCCGTTCATTGCAGTCCCGATCTGCTGGTCGCTGAAACTAAGAAACATCAATATTTTAACATCTTTGTCCTCGAAGATATTTTCATTACAAAAACATCTGTCAAGTATATCCTTGACCTTAACGGGTTCTTGTTTCGAGCCGCTGATCAGTTCTACGGGGTCACCCACCATTTTTTCGATATTATTTCTTATCTCGTTAGCGTCATTTTCATTATACCCATAAACCATTATACCTAGTTGTTCCATGCAGCCACCTTTATATCGTATGATATCCTCAATCACAGTGAATATGCTTCTTTGTTATATATTTAATCTTCTTTTTCATTATATTTTCAAATCTGGCATTGCTAATCGGATGATAACTTATTATTTCACCATTATAGATAATACAAAAGGTTCCAAAAGCACATGGTGAATTTTGAACTGCATTTGAATCTTTTAAGTCGATTAAATTTGCTTTCAAGTTAAATTTATCTTTGGCAGATTCAAGGATTGCATTTACATTTTTTTCAGTATACGGGCATTGAACTGAACGGATTATAAATAATCCTTTTTTATATCTCTCAAGATCCTTTTTCATATTCTTAAATTTTGGAATTGATGCTTTGTGATTAAATTTTAGAACCAACAATTCGAAATCTGGCTCTGCTTTATCAACTAAAACAAATCCTCTTTTAACAAAAATATCTTTTTTGGCCATAAATGACCCTTTTCTTGTAATAACAGCAACTCCATACATATTCGCATTTTTTGCTTCACTAATACATTCGTCAATTAGAGAAGAAGCGTAACCTTTTCCTTTAAACTCATTTTTAAATCCAACAAAAATACAATGAATGAACATATATCCTTCCGCATCTACAGGGCGGTGCGCATACTTGCCTGGAATAAACTCAAGCATGCCTTGATAACCGCCTTTTTCTGAAAAGAGTACTTTTATCCTCAAGCCTTTTGGATAGTACTCTCCAAACCAATCTATTTTTTTTCTTAATTCTAGAGCCTGCCCGAGTAATCGGTTTTCTCAACCTTTTTCTGCATAAGATGGTATGTCATCACTGAAAAAGCCCTACTTTTTAGGAGCGAAATGGTCATCTATGCAATCGGGATTTATTTCTCGGGCAGGCTCTCTAAATGTTTTTTTACATCCTTATATCCGCAGACTCCGTACTCGGCAATGTTTTCTGGAGTAAGGTCTATGATTTCAAAATCCGCCATATTCGTTGGATTAGGTTTTGTTACCATAATATTACCTTATTAGCTCTTAGAAATTAATAATATATGAATCCTGTTCTTATTAATATCGTGTTTAGAATGAAGAAGTTAATTACTTGTCATTTTCTTTCTTTGTTTCCACGGCTTAACAATCTAATAATTCCAAGTACGAAATTCGCTCTTGGAACTCTTTCCATATAGCGTTTATACTCATCACCAAACTTATCTATTTCATACTTATCTGCCATTACTATGTCTATGTAT
>CBFDAW010000626.1:0-2543 GCA_965602865.1 uncultured Thermoplasmata archaeon | reverse complement strand
ATATCCGATAATATAACGATAACAGTAACACCAGTGAACGACCCACCTGGACCTGCGAGCATTATTACACCCAAAGATGACATTAAAGTTGAGAATGGAACAAAAATTAATTTCTCAGGGATCTGTGATGATGTAGATTTGATCTATGGCGATAAATTAACCTTCAACTGGTCATCGAACATCTCTGGTAAATTCGGAAGCGGGGAGAATTTAACTGATATAATATTACAGCCAGGCCATCACCAGATTTTACTAGAAGTGTCGGACATGATCGGTGAAACATCGATTGATATTGTTGATATTACAGTTCTACAAAAAATTATGCCAAATTATATTCCATGGCTTTATTTACAATTAAACCTGGTACCCGCAAAGGTCAAGCTGGAGCCCGGCGGGATGACCATGGTCAAAGCTTATGTGACCAATCTTGGGGAAATAACTGACAGTATTTCGTTGAGCTTAGAAGTGCCTATAGAGACAGGGATTGGCGGGTTGGTCAATGAGCCAATAACATTAGATGCAGCACCTAACAGTACTATTGAGTTTAACATAACGGTTAATGTGGTAAAAGATGCGAATGAGGATGAATACAAAATACCGGTTACGGCTACGTCAGGGAGAGCTAAAGAATACAATCTGGTAGTTGAAGCAAAAGACAATCTAACCGTTAAGATAAAGATACCAGAAAAACCATCGCCTGATAAATCTTCAGATTTGTTTATGTTTTTAAATATTTTATTGATTATCATAATAATCATAATTATCATAGCATTGGCTATTTTTATATACAAACGAAAGAAGCGGGAAAAGGAAAAATCGGAACCCCAGCAAGCAGAAACCATAAAACCTGGTGAGCTTCCAACCGCTGAGATTTCGATAGGTCAACCTCCCAAACCGGTACAGTTATCAGCTACTTCATCATCGGTAGCTGAACAAAAACCCGTCCCACCAGCACAAGATAAACCGAAATTACCTGGGACCACTCCAACTACCCTAGGCACTCCTCCACAACTGATACCTAACGTTCAACAAAGTCCGCAATTACCACCAGCGGAAATAAAAACAAAAACGGAAAAGGAAGAAAAGTCCGCATCTGAATCTTAGGTAGATACTTCATAGCCGATTTTAACATCTCTATACCAAACCTCTTTAATCTAATTTTAAGGATATTTGTATTATAACTACATATAATGCTAGTTTTTAAATAAACTTAAATCAACTCATTCGCTAATGAGAAATGATTAGCG
Organism: uncultured Thermoplasmata archaeon; assembly: GCA_965602865.1. Lineage (GTDB taxonomy): Archaea > Thermoplasmatota > Penumbrarchaeia > JAEHCK01 > JAEHCK01 > CBFDAW01. The sequence continues at coordinate 1,296 of CBFDAW010000626.1, read as the reverse complement.
TTAGATAGACCCAATTTATCTATGATTTATTACAAAAGTCGTTAAATATTCTAAACACAATGGGGGTAATTATATAATGGGAGAGGCGTATAACAATGGCACCGATCACATATAGCGAAGCAGGCGTAGACATTGAGCTGGGTGATGCGGCATCGGAGATCTTGTACAACGCTGCAAAAGAAACTTGGTCGAACCGGAAGGGGCAGATTGGAGAGGTGATCTGCCCATTCGATGATTTTTCGGGAATGCGGGCAATTGATGTTTCTAAACTTCCAACAAATACGCTCATGAGTATCGGTTTTGATAGTATCGGTACGAAAACCGAAGTAGCAGAACGCATCGCAAAGCACGATACAATAGCTTTTGACCTCTTTGCAATGGTCTGTGATGATGCAGTAGTACGCGGTGGCGAACCCGTAGTACTCGGTTCGGTTTTGGAGATTAATACCTTGGGTCATGGGGTAGAATCAAACATTGACATGATTAGGCAACTGGCAAAAGGTTATATTCAAGCAGCGTCGGATGCAAATATTGCTGTTATTAACGGAGAGCTTGCAGAGGTTGGAACACGAGTGCAGGGCTTTGGTGGATTCAATTATAATTGGGGTGCAGGGTTAATCTGGTTTGCAAATAAGGATAGGATATTTACAGGTTCGAAACTCATCCCCGGTGATTCGATTGTGGGCCTTTATGAACAAGGTTTTCGGTCTAATGGATTTTCATTGGTTCGAAAGATTTTCGAACATGCACATGGTGAGAATTGGCATGAGATCACCTTGTCGGGTCGCAGCCTGGCAGAAATCGCTCTTGAACCTTCAAAAATATACTCGAAACCGATCGTGGAGATGTTTGGAGGATTAGATTACGAACCACAAGCGGAGGTGCATGGGGTTGCACACATCACTGGTGGCGGTGTGCCGGGTAAGTTAGGGCGAATTCTTAAACCAATGGGTTTCGGGGCTGAGCTGGATGATTTATTTGATCCGCCAAAAATCGTAAATTATTGTCAGGAACAAGGAGAGGTATCTGATCGCGAAGCATATAGAACTTGGAATATGGGTCAGGGCATGCTGGTAGTTACTACCGAGCCTGAGCGTGTGATATCCATAGCTAAAAAATATGGGATCGAAGCCAAAGAGGTGGGAAAAATTACTCAAGAGAAGGGTATTAGAATAGCCAATAAGGGGTTTTATTCGAAAAATGAGCAAATATTGGAGTTCTGAATATTTTATTTGATTTTTTGTCAATCAGCGTGCCCGCACCACCAGTCAATAGACTGGTGGCATGCTCGGCTAA
>CBFDAW010000625.1:0-2550 GCA_965602865.1 uncultured Thermoplasmata archaeon | reverse complement strand
CAATTTTATTAGGACTCCTAAATGTTCTTTGGAATAATTCCAATTTGGATAATAAGTTGTGTACGGATAAATTTCCCCCTCACTCATGAAGGCTAAATGCATTACATGATATATAAAAGATAAGGTTCCTCTGGCACTCAATAAATAAATCTAAATTAGGTGTATTTGTTAAATTTAACTCAATCATGTGTAACTATAACTCTAGAACCAACAAGATCTGCAGATTCTCTATATTGGATATTAATAATCATTAAAGCTCTATCTTTATCGGTATGCTTTCCAAACGGAAAATATACCGATTCTTTATATTGCGATTTATTACTGCTCGTTACCATATCTTGTATGTTTTCGATTATGGTCCATATTGTTTCTATTATAAGCCTGATATCTTTATCATCGATCATGTTGAATTGTAGTGTCTGGTGCATGACTTTGAACTCTATTCTAAACCCCTGTGGAAGATCCTTTTCGTTTATGGAATTATTAATGGCTCTTTCGAGCCGCTCAAAGACTACTATCGGTTTAATAGGTTTCTCCCCCGTGCAATAAATCTTAGTCCGTTTGTGTGAGATAACTTGTTCAACTTAATTGCTTAGATAGGTAATAAGTTTTTTTAATTGAATATGATTACGGATTAAATATTATTTCGGTAGAAGGTGGAATACTTGATCGTGATTGGTCTTATTGGCATGCCGGGCTCAGGGAAAGGTGAATGTGCCCGTATGGCTGAGGATTTTAGCATTCCGGTATTTCACATGGGTGATTTGGTCCGGGATTTGACACGGAAACGCAAGTTAGAGTTAACAGATGAACATGTGGGTTCTATTGCACACTCAGAGCGTGAAAAATTTGGATACGGTATTTGGGCGAAACGAACTTTGGCGAAAATTGAAGGATTAACTCTCCAGCCTAACGAAATCATAGTCATAGATGGTATCCGAGGCGAATCTGAGATCTCGGTTTTCCATGATGCCTTTGGCGAGGACTTTAAGACGGTGGCGGTTAAGATTCCTGAGGAGAAACGATTCCAACTACTACAACAACGTAAACGCTCTGATGCACCGATATCCCAAAAGGAGTTCAGCGTCCGAGAGGAGCGTGAAGTAAAATGGGGAATTAAAAAAGCACTCGAAGAGGCTGATTATATAATATTCAATACCGGCACATTACCGGAATTGAAAGCTTCATTTATGGCGTTATTAGAAAAAATAAAAGCGCGATCGGTATAAAGGTTCAATCAGTATAATTTCAGATGGTTTGATATGTATGCTTCGGACCGCAACGATATTAGCACGAGGATATTTCACACAATTACGGGCGAAGACCGCTCATGGTTTAATTCGGCATGGAAAAAAGTATAAGGTACTCAGTGTAATCGATGAGACATTAGTCGGGCGTGATGCCGGTGAGGTTTTGGGGATGGGGCATTCCGGCATACCAATCGTGGATAAGGTCGACCTAAATGCGAAGGTGCTCATAATTGGTGTTGCACCGTCGGGCGGGAAATTGCCTCAAAAATGGCGAGCGGATATAATCAAGGCAATTGAAAATGGTATGGATGTGGTCAGTGGTCTGCATGAGTTTCTAAATGATGACCCTCAACTTGCAAAGCTCGCAAAGGAGCATAATGTCACAATTTTGGATGTCCGCATGCCACCGGAAAGTCTAACCATTGCACAACATATACCACCTTCCGTACCAGTAATCCTAGTTTGCGGTACCGATGCCGCAAGTGGTAAACGTACCACAGCTCTTGAGATTTACAATGCCGCCCTTAAGCGAGGCATTAAAGCGGGTTTTGTAGCGACTGGTCAAACAGGAATTATGATCGGCTGTGATGCCGGTTTGGCGGTAGACCATATACCAACCGATTTCGTTGCAGGAGCAGTTGAAAAGTTGGTTCAGGATGTGATTGAACAGGGTAAAGAATTAATTTTTGTTGAAGGCCAAGGGGCAGTTCTACACCATGCGTATTCTACTTCCGCTATTGGAATATTACACGGTGCACAGCCCAGGTATATTGTTTTGGTCCACCCGACGATGAGAAAACACCGGTCCAGTTTTCCGGATATCCCGATCCCTGAGCCTGAAACCGAAATTAACGCATTGCAGCAGTTATCGCCTGGGACAAAGGTTATTGCCCTGTCTTTAAACTGCGAAGGTGCCGAAGATTTTGAAAGTATTTGTAAGAAATATGAAGACCGAACGGGATTAGTGACTGCAGATGTGATTGCCGACCCATTGGGTGGTGAAAAATTGTTAGAAAAAATTATTGGTCTTAAGTTTTATTTATTATTTCCTCTTTCTTCTTAGTAATATTACAACTGCAACGCCTATTAGGGCTCCTCCGCCAATAACCGAAGCTATAATTATTAATTCGAAAGTAATTGCTCCTCCAGGCGGTTCATCGTCATCATCGATTGCATTAATAGTTACCGTAACTGTGTCCGAGATAGAATTTCCACTTTCGTCTGTAAAAGTTATGTTATATGTATAAACACTAGGAGAAAAACCGTCCGGGATGTTGTAGTTAATTGCGTTTCCGCTCGT
>CBFDAW010000624.1:0-2555 GCA_965602865.1 uncultured Thermoplasmata archaeon | reverse complement strand
GGTACTGTCCTAACCTGCGGTAGTTAATTATAGTTGTAATGTATTTCCCCATCGGTGAAGAAAATGGCTCGTCTGAGAGGGGAAACTTTTGTAGTTTGTCAGAATCCAAAATGTAGATATTATCTGAAAAAGTCGAAAAAAGATATTATTAAAAGTGGAAAACATTCTACTGGCCATCAGAGGTACTATTGTAAACATTGTAAAACATATTTCATGGAAACGAAAGGTACACCACTATATAGAAAAAGGCTTTCTGAAAAAGAAATTACAGTTATATGTAAACACCTAGTTGAAAAGAACGGCATTCGATCCATTGAACGAATCACCGGACACCATAGGGATACAATTGGTCGTTTGCTGGAAGATATGGCAGAACATGCAGAAAAAATAAATGATATGCTGATTAGAAATTTAGGGTTGGGACAATTTGAACTAGATGAACTTTGGACAACTATAAAAAAAAGCAGAAAAAAGTTGAGCGTGAAGGCAGAATTGGGATTGAAGAAGGTGATGCCTGGATCTACACCTGCTTGAAAAGAGTTTCATATTTTTTTGTTGCGTTTGCTGTTGGGAAATGGACACAGGAAACCTGTCGTGAAATGGTATTTGATTTAAGAACAAGAGTAGAAATACCATTTGGTGAAAAACGAATACAATTTTTCACTGATGGCAATGATGATTATACATATATCTTCCCAAACTATTTCAGGATTGATAATATGGATTACGGTCAACTAATTAAAATTAGAGAAAAAGGGAGAGTGATAAGAAAGGAAAAAAGAATAATATTTGGCTCACCAGACCTGGATGACATTGAAACAACTGATGTTGAAAATTTTAATAGTATATTACGAGAAAGAATTGGAAGACTAGTACGAAAAACCAAATGCTTTACAAAAGTAAAACATCGGTTAAAATGTAGTCTTCAGTTATTTCTCTTCTATTGGAATTTCATGAGCGAAATTCAAAGAAAAACAACACCTGCAATGATGGAAGGGATATCAGATCGTGTATGGACATGGGATGATTTTTTTTATTTTACAATTAACTACCCTTAGTTAGGACAGTACCGAAAATTCTTATGAAATAAATTCGGATTGGGATGAGTATTATGATTGTGTGGAAGAATATTACGGGACTGACCCAGAGGATTATAGTGATTACCCTCTAAATGAATATGCGGTAGACTCAGATTACGATAATGTGGGTGATTTGGAGGAAAAATTTTATGGCACAGACCCGAACAATACTTTAAGTAGCCCCGACCGTGTCCCTGAGCCCGGGGATTCGGATTATACGGATCATAATAGTAATGATGAAAAACTGTACGAGTTCGAAGAGTACACCATATCTACAGTTGATAAAAGTGCGGATAAATATGCGGATAATTCTATTGGTTTGACGGTGGACAAGTTGAAAATTGGTGGTAAGACAAGGATCACATTTTATTCAAGTTCCGAATATTTTGAAGGCTTAGGTGGGTATTGGTTTATGGGAACTATGGAAGATTTTATATTATATTCCAATCTTGGAGAGGATCAAGAATGGCAAAACTGGGGTGGTGTTGGGCAATATATATTTTTAAATAAAAAAGGTAATCAATACATTGGCTATATCCTTATTCCGGAGTTTTTACCGGGCAGTAATCAGCAGGAATATACGATCTTGGCTGGCTATTATGATATCTATACCGGTACGACTCGCATTAATCATGTTACATTAGAAGAAGGTGAAAGTAAATCAACGATCTCTAATGAGAAAGACCACTCAGATATTTTCGAAATCAATGTCATGGGAATATCCATTCAATATCTGTTGATAATATTGATAGTAGTTATAGTAATTATTGCAAGCTACGGTGCCGTTAAAACAAGAAGAAAGAAGAAGATAATGTATGGTGACATGAAAGGTGGAAAGAAGAAATTAACCCGTGCAGAAAAGAAACGTTTGAAGTTACAGGCTAAAATGGCAAAGATGGCCGCAAAAGTGGAAGCAATGCCGGGAGTAGGAGCAGGAGTAGCTGTACCCACGATAGCTCGCCCACCATCTTATGCCGCTCCACCAACACCAACCATGCCAGCAACGCAACAACAATATCAACCCGGAACCGAACCCGCCTACCAACCACCGTACCGGCAGCAGTATCCATATTCGCCCGAACCCGAACTTAAACCGCCACAAACATCAGGGTATGAACCAATAACTCAACCACCTACGGATAAAGATCAATATGGTCAAGCCTTAGGATGGGGTACGAACACTCAAGATGGAATTGGAATACAACCACCAAATCAGTATCATTATGACAATGAGTATCCGCCTTATCCCGCCTCACCGGATTTGCCAACGCAACCACCGCATCCTAGAGACCACGCTATTCAGTCCTATCCGCCACCACCACCGCCGCCACCACCACCGGAGCAACATCCATCACGATATTACGAACAATCGCAACAGCAACCACAATACCGACCACAACACCAACCACAATACCAACCACAACACCCACCACAACACACTCAAGATGACCGCTGGCGATATCCACCAAAAAAAGA
>CBFDAW010000623.1:0-2558 GCA_965602865.1 uncultured Thermoplasmata archaeon | reverse complement strand
TTCAAATAATACTTTTTTGATTCGGTTGGACCATTTCCCGCTATATCCTTAGCGCGGAATTGAATGTAACTATTTTCCCCTTCTGCTAGCTCTGCAAGAACCGAAGCATTAAGATATTTGAAATATGAAGAGTTATCAAATTGAATCATATTCATTTCAACAGGAAACCATTTTTTACTTTTCATATCTAAATATTCAATGGACTTTGAGTCTGCTCCAAACCCGTTCTTATCATAAATTTGAATTGTGCAGTTTACATCTTTTGAATTAACCCAACGCCCAGAGGTCGGTGTGAAATTTTCAAATGTTACTTCTGTAACATCAATGAAAATATTACTAGAGTTTGCTAAACCGATATTTCCCACCTCATCCACAGCCCAAACATAGAACCAATTCAAACCCTCTGTTGTATTTACAATCTTTACGGTGGTATTCTCAGTATAATAACCTTTCGTAGTTCCACCTAAATTCTTAGAACTATAATAATATCCTTTTGTCCCCGATCCCAGGTCTGATGCGGGAGACCAACTTAAATAGATCTCAAAATCATCGTCAACTTTCGATTCAGAGGATGAGGCTTTTGAATCTGCTTTACAAATTATATTGGCTGGTGGAATTGGAGGATTTTGATCGATTCGAAGAGTTATTTTTAGATTTGAATTATCGGAGTCACTTGGTATGTCCATTATCTTGAATCGATAAGAATACTCGCCGGTTTCTGCCGGTGCTATAACGGTAGCTGTGATAGGTATACCTAAATCTAGGTTTGCAACGGACCAATTTTTTTTATTATCTACGATCACCAGTGAGTATTCAGTTACAGGCGGGTAATACCCCGTGGTACCGTCATAGACCACGGTTAGCCCACTAAAGGTAAGCTCTTCGGTTCCCAATGCCCAAGAATTATTGGCTAGCTCGCCCTGATCCGCACCTTCTACTTGTAATTCACCGACAAGATTCAATTTATTTTTCACATAAAAAATATCGTCAAACTGATCGGAATCTTGATATGACATTATACCCTCGGTATAAACCCCGCAATCTATTGGATCGAAATGGGTAAAGGTCCAATTGAATTTAAGCTTGAAATCTATCGAGTAATTATACAATCCATCATTTTGAACATCAGTAATAGTACTGACACACTCCACTAATTTCAGTGGGTCATTCACACAGCTGAACTCATTATCTAGCATTGACCAGCGATATGCAAGATTGTATCCCAAGGGGTCAAGGACCAATATTACCGATTTAAAATCATCAAGCCCAAGAATATTGGATACATTGATCCTGAAAGTATAAGCCTTGTATCTGGAGAATATAGTTTTATTATCCACATCACCATTAATTAAAATAAGGAACTCATTGGTTAAGGATGGCGGTTTAGTGTAAATGAAATAAAATTCCCCCGCGGAATCACGACCATCAACCGGGCCATCGGCAAATGATGCACCGATTAAAACATCATCAAACCCATCACCGTCCAAATCACCCAATTCAACGAACATACCCGCGTTATCCCCGGCGTCTATACCGTAGAAAATCGATTTTGAATTCGTAATAGGGTCGATACTGGTTCCGAAATTAGCTGAAGTGTTACCCATGATTAAAAACGTCTCTCCCGCATCTCCCTCGCCGTTAAATTCACCATCTCCATGGCGAACACCAATTAGAAAATCAGTGTATTCATCATCGTCCACTTCACCCATTGCCACCGAATATCCAAGATGATCCCAAGCGTTTTCGCCATAGATGATGATATCTTGCTGATTTTGGAAAGTATCAATAATTTGAGGTAGGTTTGCCGAGCCGGATATTATATAGGCTTCTCCGGAATTTCTTTGACCATTATTTGGTCCATCAGCATAAATTGCGCCGATCAATATATCCTCGTAAGAGTCGCCATTAATATCTCCAGCGGCTAAGCTATAACCTGAATGATCATTTGCATCAGCACCGTAAATATATACATCCGCTTCAAAAGTCAGGTTGAGCTTTGTGGGTAATGTCTGTTTACCGTAAATGATATATGTTACCCCTGAATTATTCCGTGATGGAATTCGCTGTGCTTGCCTAGCACCGATTATAATATCATCTCGCCCGTTACCATTCACATCACCGGCTGCAACCGAAAAACCCGTACGGTCATCCGGGCTAACGCCTTCGATTCGTATTTCGGGCTTTGCCCGTGAGCTGCGGCCAGGACCTACTAATTCCAGGAGATCAATCTGTAAACCCAGATTAGCCCGTGAATCGCCTGCTATAATATACACCATCCCTGCATTAACCCGATTTGCGGGGTCCGCAAGAGTGGCGCCTATAATAATGTCTTTCTTGTTATCACTGATTACATCGCCCACTGCCACTGAATAACCGGCACGATCACCGCGTGTTGCACCATGGATAATAATGCCTGGTGCCGTGGAGCGTAGATCGATCTCAGGGTCTAATTTATTTCTTTGATCGCCATATATTACATATACTTCGCCGCCGTCTTGGCGCTGGTTATTTTGGCTATCGCCATAACTCCTGCACGGCCGTATTCATCAATTAACTCA
>CBFDAW010000622.1:0-2562 GCA_965602865.1 uncultured Thermoplasmata archaeon | reverse complement strand
TGTATTAATATTTATAGTGATTATCATAATTGTCATTGCAGCGGTAATGGTAAAAAGGCGGAAAAAGAATGGTCCGGTTTACCGTGACTACGATCAAAACGACTATGTGCCGTCCATAGTACCCCCTGAGGCGCCGCCGCTAGCCATGCCGATATCATCACGACAACACGATGCGGCACCGTTAGCTATGCCCGTAGCCCGGAAAGCCTCGCCGTCGGAAAGACCACCGGTGGGAGGGGAAGATAGAACCGAAGAAGAGATCATTCTATCATACGAAGCGAAATCCGATAAAAAAATAATGATGCAAAAAACAACAATACCTTGTTCCGAATGTGGGTTTGAGAATAACGCAGGAACAAAGTTTTGCTGTGATTGTGGAAATAGCCTTATACAATTAGAAAAACCACGGCCCTCAACTGAAAGAGCACCTTGTGAGGCACCGTATCCAGATCATTCAGAATATCCATGTAATGATTGCGGAAGACCATTGACTTTTGTTCACCAATATCAGAGATGGTATTGTTACAATTGTGATAGATATTATTGAAATCTTTCGAATACATTTTTAAAATCAATCCTTAAATATAGAAATAACACTCACTAAAATGAGTATTATTATGATAAAATCCAATAAATCGCGATTAATACCCGACTATGGCGACCCCGAGGACATCAACATACGTGCCAAATATGGGTATCTAGAAGGTATTGTTAGCATCATTGGCAATTCCGTTTTATTTGTAATAAAATTAGTATTAGGCTTGATTATAAATAGTATAGCCTTAATTGCAGATGCGTTTCACACATTATCCGATTCTGGCACATCAGCGGTTGTAATCTTTGGATTCAAAATGTCTAAAAAACCGCCCGATAAAGAGCATCCGTTCGGTCATGGTAGGGTCGAGTATGTGGCAACTCTGATCGTGGCAATTTTATTATTTTTGGTGGGTATAGGATTCATCGAGCAATCGATTGAAAGAATACTTGACACTATTAGTATAACAAATACCGAATTCGCATTGACTATAGGTATTGTTATAATAATCTCCGCAGCAATTAAAGAATTTATGGCACAATTTTCCAATTTAATTGGTAAAAAGATTAAGAGCGATGTCTTAATAGCTGATGCGTGGCATCATAGAAGTGATGCTATTGCTTCCATTGCTGTTGGTCTTGGAATAATTGGTTCCACTTATGGATATCCATTATTAGATCCAATATTTGGAATAATAGTCTCGTTGATCATAATTTATGTGGGAATTGATTTAATTCGAAAAACATCCAATATATTGATTGGTTATGCACCGGCTAAGGAGATCGTCATAAGAATACGAAAGATAGTAAAATCAGTCGACGGCGTCAACGAAATTGACTCGATATCCATTCATGATTACGGTTTTACAAAAATTATATCACTTCAGATAAAAGTGGAAAATGACCTGAAATTGGATGAAGCGCATAATATCGCAGATAGAATTGAAAATAAAATTAGAGATATCCTAAATTTTTCAACAATTATACATTTGGAACCGCAAGAGACCCACCAGGATAAAGAAATCTCTAAAAAAATGATCGAAGGCATCTTGGACAAAAGAAAAGATATTATGTCTTTTCATAAGATTGAAATCGTTAGACTTGGAAACTCAGAAAACATAAAAATGCATATTATAGTAGATAAAGATATGTCGATCAAAGATTCGCATATATTATGTCATAATTTAGAATCAATAATTAAAGAAGAATATGGTGAATGTAAGATAGATATTCATCTTGAGCCATGCGAGAAAGAATGTAAAATTTGTACATTTTCATGTAAAAATCGGAAATATTCTCAATAATTTTTCGAAAAGTGTTCGGGCACGCTTTTTGACATTCAGAAGATATGATCACTCACTTTTATTTTCTTCTTCTTTTAATTCTTCGAAACAAATCAATGGCATTATCTTTTTTTCCTTATTTTGGAATTTTTCCAATTCTTCTCCTACATGTGCATCGACCATAACTCGATATTTATCATTCTTTTCATTAACCTGGAGTATACTATATGACCGTCCATTCCTCACCTTTTCAATCTCATTTAATGGGATTTCGATGAACTCTTTAGCGCCCCTTTCCATTGCTTTGTTAGACCTATTCGTCCAATACTCCCAGTCAGAAAGAGTGGCGAACCTACCTCCTGAGAATTTGAACTTGGAATCATAGTTGATTGGATTCCTAATATAAACCAATCTTTTATCGGTTAAAACAAATAACCCGAATCCGTCGAAGAATTCCACACGCCATTTATGCCTAATACTTTTCTCAAGTTTCCTAACATAACCATTAAAGCTAGCCATTACGCATTCGTTCTTGTTTGGAATTACTATCCCATCGGAATCGTACACTTTTCCTAGCCCCTCCAGGTCTCCATACAGCATGCGAACCACCTGATATTCCATAATAAAATCCGAAGTGAAATACACCCTATTCTGTTTTTCGCTATAAATAGGGTAATATTAATTCTATTATACAGGGATATAGTTGCGTGTATTTATTTAACACTTTCTCCATCACTTGAAATGA
>CBFDAW010000621.1:0-2566 GCA_965602865.1 uncultured Thermoplasmata archaeon | reverse complement strand
TTCTTTTCAGGCTCTGATTCGTTCGGCAGCTGCTAATGTTGCTCGGGAACTACCGACCACGACTTCTACTACACCGGTCTTGGCAAGCTCACAATCGACTGTGCAGGCACCTGCTTCGCAGCAAATTCCACAAAGTCCACAGCTGCCGCAATTGCCGCCCGCACAAAATCAGGCAAAAAAGCCTAATGCTGGTAAGACTAAATCGGTATCTACGATTGCAACTACTACGTCTACACCTACACCCGCGGTCCCCGCCCACGAAGCTGTGCCGGTGTCAGCCCAGGTGCCCAGGAAGACTGATAATGCTCAACCTCAAAAGCGAGATAAAGACGTGAGTGAACATCAAAATAAGAACTCAGAACCACAATAAGTTAGTTTTACCAAATTATTATATAGATTGATTATATCATGTGCCTAAAACAGGGGAGGTCAGGTTATATGATTCCCCTGACCCAATATCTTTCGATTTAACTCTTGTAAGAACGATCTTACCTTTTTCTTCTAACGATAATATGTGTATTTTTTCTAGCCCGGTAAGGCTATGTGCCATACCTGGAAAAAGAAATTTAAAAAGAATGATGGCATCTTTCTTTTTAACAAGAATTAGTGCATTAATAATCCACCATTCACATTTATTGTCTCCCCGGTGATGTATGTTGCCTTATCAGAAAACAAAAATGCAACGGCACCTGCAATTTCCTCGGGTCTCCCCACACGCTCGAGCGGCGTCTGTTGTTCACGCTCGCACCGTTTTTTGGGTGTATCACCGGCAATAATTTGAGTGTCAATCGCACCGGGTGCAATGGCATTTACCGTGATCTGTTTTTTTGATAATTCACGGGCTAATGATTTGGTAAACCCGATCATCCCGGCTTTTGAAGCGGCGTAATCGGCACCGGAATTGGACCCGGTATGCGCAAGAATCGATGATATGTTCACAATCCTTCCACCGGAACCAATATGTGGTAGAAGTTCTTTTGTAACCATGAACACGCTTGTAAGGTTCGTTCGTAATGTACTTTCCCAGGTATTAAGCGACAACTTCATGAATTCTATTCTGTTAATATCTTAAACTTCGCAATACATATTTTTCAATTAATTTCGGGCTAAGTTTATATATATATGGTAATGGTTTAAATAACCCGAATAGTAGTTCTAAAAACTCATCGTCTTCAAGTATTTTTTGCTTGAGCCTATAAGCACGAATTACCTTTTTTCGAAGGCTATCCATATTATTCTCAAATCTTGTCAGTGAAGACAAATCAAAACCTTTTGAAATAATTTCACCGGATATCTCCCCCGCCCATTTACCCGAGGTCATAGCATGGCCAATCCCGCCACCGGTAACCGGAATCGCAACCCGTGCCGCATCACCGACCAATAATACATTCTCGTTAACTAAGTGTTTAGGCGGTATTGCCTGTGGTACACAGCCTGTAATTTGGCTTATTATCCTGCTATCCGGTGCACGATCTTTAATGAAGTTTTTTAAATTTGATTTCAAACCTTTATTAACACTTCCCATCGTTACGATGCCGACATTAGCGGTGTCATTTGATTTGGGAAAAACCCATATATAACCGTGCGGTGAATATTTTCGACCCCAGTAGAACTCGACAGTCTCTTTATCAAGTTCAATATTACTTAAGACAAATTGATAACATACTGCAATATCCCGAGGTTTAAGTGCAGTGTCTAACCCCGCCCAACGACCAATCCTCGATTCCACTCCATCGGCGCCGATAATTATCTTTCCGTTAATTGAATCGATAGTTTTTCCATTGTCTAATGAGGTATATACCTTATTCTTCTTTAACCCAACAACGGTTGTATCCAATTGGATATTAGCCCCTTTCTTCTCGGCTCGACTTCCAAGATGTTGTTCAAATTTAACTCTATCCAAAATATAACCATTTAAGTGTATATCAAAAGTTACCTTTTTTCCCCTACTTGAATAACATTTCAAACGATTTACATTATTTGAAATGAATTCTGTCTTGGGTACGATTCCAAAATCGGTAAATACATTCTCAATAACTGCTTCACCGCATCGTACAGGTTTACCTAATTCGGGTTTCTTATCCAGGATCAATACACTAGCGCCACTTTCAACCGCATAATATGCCGCAATTAACCCTGCGGGACCCGCACCAACGATTATAATGTCATAATCCATGCTTTTTCACCGGAAGAATTATTATATTATTCTAATACCAATTCAACGATCTTTCTTGGATATTGCATTAACCGGACAAACCTTTTTACATACCATACATTCATTGCATAATTTATCTTCAACTTCTATTTGCGAAAAATATACCGTGATTGCATTTTGCGGGCATACAGCCGAACATCCACCGCAGAAATCGCAAGCTTCTAGATTAAATATAGGCAATAATCAGCCTCCTTATTTTAATTAACGTCTATTGGAACTTCAACGATACCAGTCGACTTGTTCTTTATTAATTGATTTTACCCTATTTTTGTTGTAAGGGTAATAATTCTGTAACGCAGAATTATTAGCTCGAGATATTTTTCGAAGAAAATTGTCGAAGCTTAGAATTCC
>CBFDAW010000620.1:0-2569 GCA_965602865.1 uncultured Thermoplasmata archaeon | reverse complement strand
ATCAAAATCATCATTATTTAGCCTAGGATTCTGGATCCTTTTGATTATCATAATTATACTCATATTTATAATGGTTTTATTAGTTATGAAACGAAAGAAATATATTGAACAGAAATTACTTTCAGCGGGTGCTTTAGCTCTCGATCAAAAAGCACTTTCAGCCTCAGTAAAACCCGTTGATTTGATCCCAGGAGCACCCCCATCCCAACAACTACCAGGTTCTATTGTAATCCGCAATGCCCCCCAGCCAGTCACTTCGATTCCTTCTGCACCTAAATTAGCAAAATCTACCCAAGTTGTTCAGCAACCCGCTCCGCAACAATCATCACAAGTTGCTCAGCTACCACAGTTACCACCGGCCAACATCCAGGAAAGGACAATCCAAAATGAAGAAATCCTACCTAAAAGTATGGTGTCAATAACACCTGGAGTACCTGAGTCTAAACAAAATCCTTCTAACCTGTCCGAGACAGCCATGCCAAGCCCACAAATGGTAACCCTGGAAACCGAAACCGGTACAACACAATCCAAATCTATTGATGAATAATGAAATTGATTTGAAATTCCGAATAAAAATGGATTAAGAAGGAGAAAAAAATGTCCCAAAAAGAATTTAAACGAAAGTTAGGGTCAATATTAATAATCATAATTCTCATATGCTCAGGATTATTGATAATCCTACCCACAAATCCAATTTTTAAGACCTCAAGAGCAAACTCTAATTGGGTTCAGACATCTGCAAAACATTTCAATAATGGTACATTAAATAATCTCACAATGGTAGGTACTGGAAAGGATACAGCATTAAAAATAGATTTTACAGATCTTGATACCTGGACAAAGAAAACACCGGTTTTAAGGCCACCTGTAGGATATTACCCAGCAATGGCATCTATCCATGGTGATGATAAGGTTTTACATTTTGGTGGAAGTTGGTATTACGGTGGATACTATTATTATAATGAAACTTGGGTATACGATTTAAGTGATAATACCTGGGCGAGAAAATTCCCAACGACTAGACCAAAATCTAGATACTATCAAAAAATGGCACCCATTTACGGTGATGATAAGGTTGTGCTTTTTGGCGGGTTTAGCAGACCAAGTTATGTTAATGATACATGGATATATGATCTAAGTAATAATACTTGGATGGAGATGTTCCCGAAAAACAGTCCTTTGCGTGGGTATTATAATTCGATGGTGTCTATTTACGGTGATGATAAAGTGGTGCTATATGGTGGAAATTATTACGCTAATTATTTTAATGAAACTTGGGTATATGACTTGAGTAATAATACCTGGGAGAAAAAAGATCCAATGAATAGTCCAGGTAATAGATATGGTGCATCAATGGCATCCATACATGGCGATGATAAGGTAATCCTCTTTGGTGGGCGTTACGGTAATCTTCTTTATGATACCTGGGTATACGATTTAAGTGCAGACAATTGGATTGAAAAACACCCACTGACGACTCCAACCCCAAGAACTTATCAAGCTATGACCTCCATTCATGGAACCGATCAAGTAGTGCTCCATGGTGGATGGTATAGCTATTATGATGATACCTGGGTGTACGATTTAAGCAAAAACGAATGGGCTTTAAAAACGCTGACGAACGAACCGGAAAAGCCAAGTGGTAGGTACTATCATGGGTTCGCAACAGTTTATGGGACGGATAAGGCAGTTCTTTATGGAGGACAAAGTGATAAGGGTTGGCTCACCGATACATGGATTTACAAACATTTTTTAACCACCAGAAACGGGACTTATATCTCTGGTCCTTACGATACCGTTTGTACTCCTTCTTTTAAGACAATAAACTGGTACGGCGTCACACCTGCCAATACGAGTATAAAATTTCAGCTTAGGTCAGCGGCTAATTTATCGATATTGTACAATAAAAGTTTTGTAGGTCCAAACGGAAAAACATCAAGATATTACACCTCGCCACCCTCAAATATTTGGGTCGGTCATAACCGCGATAGATGGATCCAGTATATAGCTTACTTAAACATTAGTATCTATCCCGTCAACTCTCCGAGCTTAGAGGATGTTACTGTATCATATAACTGCTTACCATCCACTATAGTGATCAGCCCCATAAATGGAAGTATATTAGCCAACAATAAACCAGTCTTCATTTGGACCTTCGATGATTACGACTCTAACCAGCAAAAGGCGTTTCAAGTACTCATTGATGATGATATAAAATTCGAAAGCATAGATTACAATAGTGGTGAGCAAAGTACTGAACAACAACGGTGGGTGTTTCCCACGGGTAAGAATTACACTGAGCTACCGGATGGTAGATGGTACTGGGAGGTTCGAACGAAAGACGAAGATGGTGCTTGGACGGATTATAGTATCCCCTGGGAATTAACTATCGATACTCATGCACCCCGTTCCTCACCAACAGTACCTATTAACAATGGATTTTATAATAGTTTAGATACCATATCCGGCATAGCAACTGATAGTGCCCCAGGGTCAGGGGTAAATAATATAGAAATCTCAATAAGAAGCCTAAGCTATAATCATTATTGGAATGGATCTACTTGGGTTC
>CBFDAW010000619.1:0-2583 GCA_965602865.1 uncultured Thermoplasmata archaeon | reverse complement strand
ATAGCCGTCACATACACCATTGTACGAAGTATCATAAGCACCCGCAGTAGTAGGGAAATCATAAGAAATTGTTTCACCAGTAATAATTGCACTTCCGTTAGAATCTATTACAATACCCACTGAGGTATCATAATCCGACCCACCAATAAATGTAGAATACATAAGAGTTGAGCCGTCGCCGGATAATTTATAAATAAACCCATCCCCACTTACCCCTGCACCACCACCATTATACGAAGTGTCATATGCACCTGTTGTATTGGGGAAATTCGAAGAATTGGTCCAACCTGATACAAAAGCAAATCCGTTAGAATCAACATCAATATGAAAACTTTCATCAAACCCAAACCCCCCAATATATGTTGAATATTCCAAAGAAATGTGAGGATCAATAATAAGAATCTTATTTCTATCATAATGGTCCAGAAGTTCAAAACCATATTCAGAATTATTATATATTTTGAACTGACCATTTACTTGATGCTGTGCTTTATTATAATTCTGATATATGAACAAATCACCCTCAATTATATTTTCAACACTCGTTTTTACAACCAAATTTTCAAAACTATCTATTTTTAAACCATCCTCACCATAATATCGAATTCTTATCTGTTTTATGTCTGCTCCTGGATGAACAATAAAGTCATATTTCAATCCATTTTCATTTGTGTAATACCGCAGATCGATGCCATCATAGAGATTCTCATAATATATTTCTCTATAATTCGGCACCTCAGTACACCATTTCAATGAATCATTCCCGTAAAAGAAATTACTATTCCAGCTTAACCGTTCTCTCCCCACCGGTCTCACCAAATTCGCCCCCACGAACTCTTGTTTAAGAATTACTCGATTGTATTCCCTAGGTATCGATTGCTCAGACCTCTGCATCGGATCCAACGGGACCTCAGACTCTCGACTATCGATCACTATCTCTTCTCTAACTTCGAACCACACGCCGTCATCAGTAAACCACAGCCCACCGCCCTGGGCATAGAATCTTACATCATCGTTTTCGAGCTGTCCACGGTTCTCGGTAAAGACCGTAGAGGCATTGGCTAATAATTTGTTAACATCACTTGGGTAAAATTCTCTAGTTAACATCTCCGAACTTTGAATACCCTTTGAATCTGTTGAATTTATATTAGGGTTCATTCCTAGCATACCAATTAAAAATAAAAGGATTACAATTACCACACAATGTTTTCCACGCAATCATTTCCCCCTTTTAATGAATAAAAATATATTTTAACATATTTAATATTTTGGTAACTTATTTAATAGGAACATGGAGTTGTATCTATATCTTATTTGTCTAAGTGCTTTGAGGATGGAGAAATTTTTTAATCCATTTATTGATTTATACATATCTCCAGTTTTTTTCGTATTCTCGTGTTATTCTGGTGGTAGGGATCGGGGAAGACGGGACACCTTCAAATGAATGTTTTTAATTGAATTTCGCTTACCGTGGATCACAAGTGCCAGCGGAACGAAAAAGAATTAAGGTCCAGTTATTTCTAAAACTAATTTTTTATCCTCTGGAGTAAGAATCAATTTAGATCTTTGAGTTAGATGATATAAATCTGCAATTTGTTTTGGAATCCTTATAGCTAGGCTATTTCCAGATTTAAAGACCTTAATCTCCTTACTAGTTTTCATATACCTAAAGAACTTCACAATTTCATCGACATCTTTGGGATTTGTATGAACATTTCCGCAATTACATTTCCAGCCGCTTACTTTGAAACCTTTTAGATCAATATTTTTAACGGATTTCATATTCTTACCGCAGATATTACATTTATGTGGCATTCTATCCACCTCTAATTTATTCCGGATTTTCGTTTTTTAACTTCAACACCACAGTTTAATGTCTCAATAATACAATCGAAATCAATGTCGGAACCAATCATTTCTGAATCAACGTTTCGTTTATGATCTAAGATTACTGGTTTTTTGCGCCAATTATACATTAAATCACTAATGTTTATACATATGAACATCACTGTATATATATATACCTATTTATGTAAAGTGATTAATATCTTGATTCACACTTATAGCCGGCGCCAGTTCTCCAGCCAAGAAATAGTATTGCTGAAGAACCCGGACAAATTGAAATTTTTTTTGTATTTGAAAATAAGATACCAATCAGAATTTATCAAGATTTCGTTTTTCGGTACCGGTTTTTTATTTCAATGTCCACTCACTTCTTTAGCTTGCTCTTGAGGGTGAACATTATTAGTCTCCATGGGCTCCCGAATTAACACCTGTTTTTGCTTTGGCACAGCTTCGTGGGCGGGGACCGTGTTGGTAGGTGTAGAACCAGGTGATTGTGCAACTGTTGTGGTAGCGCTAGCTTGTTGTTCAGGTTGGTGCGCTACGGTAGGGATAGGCTTGGGAGCTGTAACCGTAGCCACCGGTATGGTCTCATCAGCATCAGGCTTTTTACTTGGCTTTGTGCGCGAGGCAACTGCGGTAGTTTCGGAACCTGTAGTGTCACCTAATTCTATTTTTGAAGTTGCCAAAGTAGACGATTGCTGATAAATGTTCTTTTTTGATTCGGTTCGTTTTAATCCA
>CBFDAW010000618.1:0-2586 GCA_965602865.1 uncultured Thermoplasmata archaeon | reverse complement strand
CATCAGAACCCGGTGCTCGGAAACTCTTACATAATAAAATCTAACATTTATAATTTGGGTACTAATGATACAAATGCTATCGTAAGATTTTTAGATGGAGATACCGTAATTAATACCAAATCAGTTTATATCCCCGCAAATGGTAATTCTACTACCGAGGTGATCTGGTCTCCGCTCTATGCAGGATTTCGTGATATTTATGTGAGTGTTGACCCGGATGATGATACACTTGAGGTCTTTGATGTTTTAAATAACAATGCAAGTTTAAGTGATCAGCTTGTATATTTCTTCTACGATGATCTGGAGAACGGTACATCAAATTGGGCTCATGATAGTACTGTAATATTGATAAACGGCGAAAGCCCGTTAGAATATATGGATACTCCCGTGTTTTCAAATGTTAATTATACATGGAACACAAGCCTGACCAATGGTTTTGCTCAAAATATCTCGCTTTACCACAGTTATGGCTCTTCTTATTTTACATATGAACCCCTTGGATCGCCAAACAAAGTAGCATTAGATATTGTATTATCGCTGGATACCTCTGGGTCCATGACCGGGACACCAATAAATGACCTGAAAACTGCGGCTAAAAATTTCATCAACCACCCCATGCTAGACTCACGTGATCGTGTGGCGATTTATGGGTTTTATAATGAAGCCCCGCGCCGTGAGCAAGATTTCACGGTTTGTGACGACGCTGGGAAAACTTCTATGATAGCTACGATCAATGGTTTAACAGCAAATGGTTTTACACCGCTTTGGGATACTATTGGTGAATCGGTTAATTATATCAAAAACCAAGGTTCTACACGAACACCTATAGTGATCGCCATGACCGACGGCGAGGATTATGGTAATCAAGGTCCAGAAGATGGGAGTGAGACTTATTGTCCGTGGCACAAATGGGAGGGGGGCTCAATACAATATCATAATGTAGATACTATTAATGGTCATGACCATTTCACGTATGATGGAGGAGGTAACCCATCAACCGAGAGTAACTGGCGATGGGAGAACCTGGATGATGAGTGGAGAGATGGACTTTTAAATATTACAGATGTATCAGTATATACCGTTGGTCTAGGACTGCAGCATAATAACCATACCGGAGACAGCTGCTGGCGGTTCCCGAACGGGTGGATGGGCGCTTTTGCACCATACGAATCCGTGGAACACAGTTGGAGTACTAATAGAAATTCTACGATCTATAACGAGTCCGGGACACCGGAATATGGTCTTTGGCGTGTGGCAAATACTTCGGGCGGAGAATATTTCTATGCTGCTGAATCCAGTAAATTAAACGGAATCTTCCAAACCATTGCGGCTTCTATCGTCGAGGAAACTACGGTTGACCGTGCCATAACCAGTGAGGATTCACGAAGTAGAAGTGGAGCAACTGAAGGATCTCGCAGCAGCTCAAGAGCGCAATTATTCAGTGAAGGTTTTGAATCAGGCACCTTCAATCCCACATGGAATGTAGACGCTGGCTGGACGGTGGAGCCCAGTTATCAACATTCGGGGATATATTATGCTTTGGGCCGAGGTGTTTACACTAATGCTAGAATGACTATTACATCGGATATCGACCTATCGGATTATGAAGATGTGAAACTAAATTTTTGGCAGTATACCTACGATGTAGAAGATACTGATCTTTTTAGAATAGATGTTTCAATCAATAGCGGCACCTCATGGACAAATATCAGGGAATGGCAGGGGAATTCGATTGAAGATAATGATTATAATTACTATAGTATTCCCCTGGCGGCTTATGATGACGAACCAAATTTCAGGATCCGGTTCAGGTTTACCATGAATGCATGGAATGAATATTGGTTGATAGACGATCTCGAGATAGTGGGAAATAAAACCTCTGGTGGTGAGATACCTATACCTCCGGAGCTCTTTGAACCGGTGGACCGAAACCTAACCACATATCCATTTAGCTTGGAGAATGTCAGTTCAGCTAAATTATCGTTCTATCATAAATATAATCTTAGGCTTGGATTGAATGGTGTGGTGGTAATGGTTGGGACACCTAATGCCACGGGAGCAGATTGGAACTTCGAATACGCCCGACCCACACAATCATACACTGGTAACTATTACACGGGAGAAACCAGATATGACGATTTCGGAAACGATATGCGTTGGGTTTGGAATGGAATCAGCGGCACCGGGAAGTTTACGTGGGATTATATTGAGGTGGATTTAACCAATTGGACCGGTCTGGATAGAATTTGTGTTAGAATAGCCTTCCTATGGGTAGGTGCAGGTTTAGGTGGTGGATATTATGTAGATGATTTTAAGATCCAAGTAAGTAGGAACGAATCTATAGAATTAACTAATAATTCAGTAGACCAATGGAATCTCACAAATGAACGCGCACACAGTGGAACCTATTGTTGGTGGAACCATGACATCGGCACTGGGAACCTATCCAGTGGTTTGGATAACAGTCTATACACGCGCCCCATCGACCTCACGAACGCTCGAAATGCCACACTATCCGCATATTTTATGTTCAATATAAACACCGCCGCCGGCAGACCGCCGGATGGATTCAGAGTTGAGGTCTCC
>CBFDAW010000617.1:0-2598 GCA_965602865.1 uncultured Thermoplasmata archaeon | reverse complement strand
GGTTGGGAACAGAAGAATAGCTGGAATATAGCAAAAACTTCAGGGCGAAACATTATCGGTGGCCCATACCTGGGTGGGAACTACTGGTCGAATTACTCGGGGGTTGATAATGATGGGGATGGATTGGGTGATACATATGTTCCGTTTAATGATGGAGATAATCATCCGCTCGTAAAGATTCATATAATTGTTCCACCCATAATCAATGATAAAACCAATCAAATTCCAACCACAGGCGACCGGTTCACTTTTAACGCCACGGTTTTGGATGTTAATGTAATTACGAATGTTTATGTAGAGTACTGGTTTGATTCTGGCAAGCCGGAAAATGAAACAATGGAGAAAATCCGGGGGAATAATATAAATGCTGACTATGCCAAAAATATTACCGTTCCAAACCACGCTTTTGAACTCTATTATTTTATAAGCGGTACCGATCTGGTTGGGATTTGGAACCGTACAATACAGAAGGTATTGGAGGTTATGGATAATGACCCGCCAATAATAGTAGATGGTACGGAAACAGTACCAACCACAGGGGATGAGTTTACCTATAACATTTCGGTCACGGATAATATGAACGTGTCCGAAGTGTATTTGGAATTCTGGTTTGATTCGGGTTCGAATAAAAATCTTACCTTATCGAAAGAAGGCATATTTTATAATACAACAGTAAGTGTTCCATCAAACGCTGAAATTTTGAGTTATATGATATCCGCTAATGATACTTCTGACAACTGGGCTGTGCCGAAACTTACGATTCTCGATGTAATTGATAACGATAAACCTTTAATATCTGACCAAAGTGGTACACCCACTACTGGGGATAATTTCACATTCAACTTTGAAATCACGGATAATATTGAAATTTCCATGGCAAGTCTGGAGTACTGGATAGATGAGAGAACACACAATAATATTACACTCCCAAAAGACACAAGTTATCCTATTATATTGCCCCCGGATGCTATTACACTTTATTATCTGGTCACTGCATTGGATACTTCGGATAATATCGTGCAATTAAAGGTTACCAAACCGGTAGTAGATAACGATCCACCGGTAATAGAGGATCTTACCTCGGGGAACCCAAAGACCGGAAGAGCCTTCATTATCAAATGCCTAGTTTTCGAAAATCGTATGATAGAAAATGTTACTATTGAATATTGGTTTGATGAAAGAGATAGTACTTTAACATCTTTTAATTCGAAAGAAGGCGTTTATTATTTGGAAATAGAAGCGGGTATAAATGCTGCAAATTTGCAATATATAATAACTGCTGAGGATGCGGGTAATAATATTGCCCAGCATAGTAATTCTCTACCGGTCATCGATATAATTCCACCAACGATTACCGAATTGACAGATGCGGTACCTACTACCGGTGAAGTATTTGTTATTAAAGGGTATGCCAAGGATAACATCGGCGTTGAATCACTGCACTTAGAATACTGGTTCGATTCTAATGAACATTTGAACATAAGCTTTAATGAAAGCCGAACAGTGAATGTTCCAAGTAATGCAATAGAACTTTACTATATATTCCATGCAGTGGATGTAAATCATAATACAGCCTTGTTCAAAAAGAACATAAATGTAATCGATAACGACAAACCAAAGATCAAAGATTTTTCTAAAAAAGATGGGAAGAATTACCAATTCTCAGTCAAAGTTACGGATAATATTAAAGTCTATGAGGTAACCGTAAATTACTGGTTTAGGGGAGGAAACATATCAACGATAACGTTGCTTAAAAATAACAATTCATATGAATATTTATTATCAGTCCCTGAGGATACCGAGTACCTATATTATACGATTTACGCCGATGATGCCTCCGGTAATTGGGAGAGGACCAATGAAATTGCGATAAATTTTACACAGGCGCCTGTCGACACCGAGCAACCCACACTGCCAGAAACCGAACCTACCACCCCAACCAAAACTTCTGAGAGAACCGAGCACTGGGTATTATTGATAATAATAATTATAATAATAATAATTCTTGTGGGAGTGGGTGTATATTCTTATTATAAAAAGAAAAAATATATGAAACAAGTATCGCCCTTTACCAAGGCGCAAACTATTAAACCTGGTGCAATTTCACCACCCGTACTCTCCTACGCTACGGGGCCATCCACCTCCATGCAAATGCTAACACCAGTAGCCAGCACGCTTAGTACTACAAGTGCCCAGCCGGAACAAACATCCACGATTTCTGTGCCAAAATTATCCGGTTCGGCAGCAACTTCATCTGTACAAACCACTCAACAGATACCGCAGGTTGCAAAGCTGCCCCAGCTGCCACCGGTGCAAAAAAATGAAACGAAACCGGAAATAAGTAAGACCACACCAGAGCCTGGCATTTCACCCTTAATACCGCAAGTGGTTCAACAAACGCAAAATCCGGAAATAAATGAACCTCCAACTACAACCGAAACACAACCGGTTGATTCTACCCCGGCTCCAACAACAACCGTTCAATCCCCGAAATTACACCAAAACAACAACTAGTATCGAGAAAATGTTAGATCTTAATTTCAACGCTACTAGTCGATTAGCTTTTTATATACTACATGTTCGATTATTACCTCAGCA
>CBFDAW010000616.1:0-2600 GCA_965602865.1 uncultured Thermoplasmata archaeon | reverse complement strand
CATAACTTCATCAACACTCTGTTTGTTGGAAACATCCATTTGATACGCTTGTGCTTCATGACCATCGGCTTTGCATTTTTCGGCAACCGCAAATGCTGCTTCTTTATTTATATCACATATCGCCACTTTTGCACCTTCTTGTGCAAATCGCACCACGGTGGCTTCACCAATACCACTGCCACCGCCGGTTATTAACGCAACTTTATCTTTTAATCTCAACTCAATCTCCTCCTTTTCAAATATTTTTTAATCCAATTTATGATAGTTTTCGTTTCATCATAAGTACCCACTTCATTTCTACTACATTTTCATCCTTTTGGTTTTTTACATTAGCCTCATAAGTTATTATTCCCTTGTTTGGTTTGCTGGTTTCTTTTTTATCAAGTGTTTTAAGTTCTAAATGGATCGTATCACCGAATTGTACGATACCGGTGAACTTGATATCCATGTTTAGTAAAGCAAGATTAGTCCCCTCGAATACACCTAATTGATTAATTAACCCGGTACCAATCGCCACCGATAATAACCCATGTGCAATTCGGCCGCCAAACTGTGAATTCTTCATAAATTCCTCATCAGTATGCAGTGGATTGAAGTCACCGGATATCCCCGCAAACGCCATGACATCAGCTTCGGTGACGGTACGCCGCGCGGTTACGATCACATCATCTACATTGAAATCTTCATAATATCTTCCTCGCATTTCATAACCCATTACTCTGCCTCCATTTTATTATTATTTGATTATTGGGATTTACTTTGGATTTGAGATTTTGATATTTGGATTTTATCTCATTATTGTAATTAATTTTATAATCATAAATAATTAGAACAGCCCTTCATATCTCGCGATCATTGTCTGCAAAATTTCCGATGTGCCACCACCAAATAAAAGGAACCGTGTATCTCTAAAGAACCTATTCGCTGGATACTCGTTTGCATAGCTATATGCACCGAAGATTCTGGTCGCCTCATCAGCGGCGCGGCAGGCAACTTCGGAAACGAACAATTTCGCCATTGACGCTTCCTTCAAGCAGCGCTCGTTGCGGTCGATCATTGCAGTAACGTCATAGGTTATCAAATGCGATGCGTAGATCTCGGTTGCTATGGTCCCGAGCTTCATCTGGATCGCCTGGTATTGTCCGATCGGTTTATTGAACTGGACTCGGTCTTTTGCATATTGAAAACTCTCCTCATATGCGCCTCTAGCCAAACCGAGACTCAAGGCGGCGGTCATGATACGAATCTCGGCTAGAATTCTCATTAAATTACCCAATCCGCGACCCTCATCACCGAGACGATATTCTAATGGTACATGAACTTCTTCAAGAGCCAGTTCGGCGATTAATGTTGCACGTGTGCCCATCTTATCGAATTTTTTACTCACGGATACACCCGGTGTATCACGGGGTATGAAAAAAAAGTTTACACCCCTAATACCTTTACTTTTATCTGTTTGACATAGCACAGTAAACATATCCGCATAGGGTGCATTGGTAACCCAGGATTTCAGACCATTTATTACGAATTCGTCACCTACCTGTTTAGCCATAGTCCTGATGTTACCCAGGTCAGAACCCGCATCCGGTTCAGTTAGAGAAAACGCCCCTACTAACTTGCCACGAAGAGCGGGTTTCAAGTAATTTTTCTTGATCTCCTCGGTGCCATGGTTAAATAGAAAATCGGTGCTCATCAAGCACTGCATCGCAGTAAAAGCAGCAACACTCATCGATACCCGCGCCAATTCTTCACACATAATACAGAACATGGTGCACCCGGCATTAGCGCCACCGACTTCTTCAGGATACCTAATGCCATAAGCGCCCATCTTTCCTAAGCGTTCAAAGATATGCCTCGGGAACTCCTCACGCTCTTCTAGCTCATTTGCAATAGGTTTAAGGACTTCATCAGCAAACTTTGCGAAGGTCTTTCTAAGCAGTTTCTTTGCGTCCTCACGGGTCATTAAGCTCCTCCTAGTGCTTTGTTAGTGCGTGGTTTTAATGCTTTTACGATTGCAGGTATAACTTCATGAAGGTCACCAACGATGGAATAATCCGCTATCTCAAATATTGGTGCATCCGGGTCTTTATTGATTGCCACAATTACTTTTGAATCTTGCATACCCGCTTTATGTTGGATAGCGCCTGAGATACCACAGGCAATATATAACTCTGGTCGAACTACCTGTCCGGTCTGGCCCACTTGTTGTTCTAATGGTAGCCAGCCGTTCTCCACTACAATCCTGGTCCCCGCAACCTCGCCGCTAAAAACCTGAGCCAGCTGCTGTATTAGATTTAACCCCTTCTTCGAGCCTAAGCCTCGACCACCGGCAACGATTACTTTTGAATCTGTTAAATTGACATGTTCTTTTGATTCGGAAACAAATTTCAGCAACTGGGTCATTTTATCCTTGTTGGATATTTTTGGTTTGATTTTAAAGATTTCTCCTTTACGCTTAGTATTCGGTTTAAGTGCCTCCATGACGCCTGGGCGGACGGTGGCAAGCTGTGGCCGTGTCTTGGGTGAAATAATAGTAGCCATCACATTACCACCAAAGGCTGGCCGGGTCTGGAGCATGTGGTGAGTCTTATCATCAATAG
>CBFDAW010000615.1:0-2600 GCA_965602865.1 uncultured Thermoplasmata archaeon | reverse complement strand
CATTCATCAAATTGATATAATGCTTACTTTGCATTCGTGCAACAAGCTATTAAAGACTCAGTGTATGAAATGATTTCCAAGGCATTGAAAATAAAGGGAGTCAAACATTGGTATTTCGGACTCGAAACTGCGCTTAAAATAAATAATATGACCCATGAATATTTTACCATGAATTTTGTCATTACTGATTCATATAGAACAACCAAAATTATAAATATACTTGACACGAAGTTTCAATTTCTAAAATGGAGCCAAAAACACTTTACCTTCGGTATTGAGCAGAAAAACATATAAACTACGAGATTTGGTTGACATATATTATATGGGAAAAATTAATGGTTATTCTGTTTTGAAATATAAAGAAGCTATTAAGAAAAAGACGAAGTTCATGTTAGATTTATATAAGAGGTATAAAGAAAATATCGAATTTTTAGAATATCCTTCGACAAACATACTAAATAGTGAGGAATTGAAATTAATGCTGGTGTCACCACCTAAGAATCTAAATCAAAATATTACTAATTTGCATGACCAATTGAATGAAATTAGAAATGAATTATTAAAAGAATTTAAAGAGAGAATTCCACCGGTCTACTGACGGGTGGTAGTGGAATTCTCTCTTATATACAAGAAAGAAGGTAAATACTAAAATTCTCAACGGTTCAACAGACACCATAATAATTTATTTATCTTTAATCGCCATCAAGGTCTGGTGGCGTGCCCGCCGAGGCTAACTTGTTAGCCGAGCATGCCATGTTTCAAGGGGTGGTGCGGGCACGCGGATTGACTCTTCCCGTTTTTATGAAACAAATGAAATGATTTCGAACATAGAGCTTAAAATATATAAAGAGAAATAATAAAACGATGACTCCTAGGATCTCGGTGGAGATAATATACGGGTTGGAGATCAAAGCGGAATACCAGTGCTCCCAGACATTTATATCAAAGCTCTTGAACTCGAAACCGTAACCGGGCCAGAGCCAGGTATTTGGCGCCTCCCACATGCGATCGAATAGCTGGTGGGTTATGATGGGAAATGAATATATCCACCAATAGGTTCCTATAATTAAATAAAAAATAAAACAAAATATTACCAGGAAAATAAGCGTATGGCAAAAAAGCCGTCCATTGTTAAGAGTATCATAGAATATCAAATGACCTATTGACTTATCTATAATATCCGGTAATATGGCGAATATTGCAATTAACCGAAAATCCAGCTTATAGATGTCATCATTTTTTTTTAATATTAGCAGCGCTATAAGCAATAAGCAAATTGTCAAGCCCACATGACCGAAGATGAACATGAGTTATGCAAATAGATATCTATTATATATTCTTTTCAAAATAAATAGTGCATTGCTTTAGTAAATATCGAATCCAAAATCTTTTTAACGTAGTATTCATTGTTCAAATGAATGAATATAGTGGCGACCGATGTTGGCGGGACATTCACTGATTATGTAATTTTACAAGACGGCGAGCTTAGGGCATTCAAAGCACTTACTACTCGTGATGCCAGTGAAGGAATATTGAAGCATCTTGGTGACGAGGATATAGACGAGTTCTCGCACGGTACGACCGCTGCCGTAAATGCCGTTCTCGAGCGTTCCGGTGCAACCGTGGTGTTCTTTACCACCGCGGGTTTCCGAGATTTGGTTCGGATCGGTCGGCAGGCTAGGTTAAATGTTTACAGCTTCAACGGCGAACTACCGCAGGTACCGGTGGACCAGATCGTGGAGGTTGAAGAGCGGATCGGTTCAAACGGAACGGTGCTAAAAAGTATCTCAAAGGTTGAGCTAGAAAAGGCGGCCGCCGGGTATTCCAAGGGCGCAACGGTGGCGGTGGTGGGATTTATCAATTCCTATGTGAACCCGCAAAACGAGCTCATAGCCGAAAATGTACTTTCACAATATTTTTCCACGGTGTTATTAAGTCATCAGGTGCGTCGCGAGATACGTGAGTATGACCGTTTCTGTACGGCGCTCATGGAAGGATATAGTCTGCCGGTAGTAAGGGACTATATAAAGCACCTAAAACCACTTAGCGAGAAATTCTATATCATGCAATCCAATGGCGGTCGCGCTAACCTGGAAAGCCTGCGCGCCGTTAATATGATCATGTCCGGTCCGGCGGGTGGTGTGGCGGCGACACAAGCGTTGTGTAATCGATTGGGTATTGCAAATGCTATCGCATACGACATGGGCGGCACATCGGCGGACGTGTCCATAATTGTTAATGGTGAACCGCAGTATACCGATACGGCATATATTACTGGTATACCCATAAGAACGCTAGCAATTGAAATAGAGAGCATAGGCGCCGGCGGCGGAAGCATTGCCTGGATAGATGACGGCGGTGCATTAAAGGTCGGACCCAAAAGTGCCGGTTCGAACCCCGGACCGGCGTGCTATAACCGCGGCGGCAAAGATTTCACAGTAAGTGATGCAAATTTGATCATGGGGGTGCTGGGTAACAAGATCTCCGAGATACCGCTGGATGGTGTAAAGTCTATTGAGGCGGCAAAGACACTATGTCATACTCTTGGTATGGACCCTTTGGAATTAAGTTCCGGTGTGCGGCGGATCGTGAATAATAAT
>CBFDAW010000614.1:0-2609 GCA_965602865.1 uncultured Thermoplasmata archaeon | reverse complement strand
GTTCTTGAGAAACTTAATATGTTGTAGTGATAAAATGGGGCACATCTGGGTTCTATTGCAACCTTGAGCATGCCACAGTCGTTAGACATTGGTACTGCCGTACCGGTTGACACAGAATTAAGAAAAAAGAACCAAACCTATTTCCACATAAATCAAAATTTCTATTCTTCTTCAGCTTCACTTTCTTTATTTTTCTCTGAATCATCTTCAATAATCTCATTTCCGGCATCGGGAGTATCGAATATGAATTTGACGCCACATCCCGGGCAGCTGTCAAATGTCTCATCCACAAACTCACCGCATTCGGGGCATATTAATATGTCCTTACTGGGTTCTATTCTTTCCTCGGATACTATTTCTTCTGCTCCGGTCTTTGATTCGCTAGAAGGCGCCTCTTCTAAGTCCTCTTCCGCCGGTATTGGTTCTGGCTCTTCTTTTTCAGATTCAAAGATAAAATTTTCGAGTAATAATAGCCTCTCTTCATTGATCGGTTCTGATCTGGGGATAGGTATGGATTCGTTTTTGGCAAATTGTTCCGGAATAGTGAGTACTTTCTCAACCTGTTCAACTTTTGCTCGTGGTATCTTACGTGTAGCATGTTTCGGGTGTGCTTGAACTTTACGTTTATGCCATATTGCCCCTACAAATACATAGCCAATTATAAGAAAAATCACTATAATCCATATATAATTCTGAATAAATTGGAAAACCCCGGATGCACCCTTTTTCTTTACTTCAATAGAACCCGGCATATTATTAGTTGCCGAAGAATTATCAATAATAATTGCCCGAGCATCCAATTCGTCTTTAGCCTGGAAATAAAAAGTATGAACACCTTCGGATAACTTCAGCGATGTAAAATACTTAACACCGATTAATATGTTTCCTCCTTCGAATGGTTCCATAAAATATGGTGTATTATCAACTATAAGCACTACACAAGCTGGTTTATCGGAATCAGGGTCACGGTAGGTTATATAAAATTTAAACTTGGTATCCGAATCACCTTCTTTAGGGGATACGTATCCGTCAAATAATTCAGGTGGACGATTTTTAGCACCTCTAACGCGGATATTAAAATTATAAAATCCGATCCCTCCAAAAGAATCATGGCATGAAATGTTAACATAATAACTCCCGACATCTAGTCGAGAAGGCGTGCCCGATAAAATGGCAGAATCGGGATCAAAATATAGCCATAGACTTGCATTGGTGTTGATTTTCCAGATAACATCATCACCATCATTATCAAAATAATTGAATTTAAAAAAATATTTATGACCGAGATTAACAACAACAGGGGCGAGATGCGCATTTATGATCGATGGGTTATCATTAGTATTATTCACTATAATGCTGAAATTCCAATGATTGCTGTCAAATTTGTCATCAAAACACGTGATGTTTACGTAAAATTGCCCCAGATCGTCATCAAGCGGCGTACCATTTATAATGCCTGTGAGTGGGTCTATGGTATTTAACCACAGTGCATCTGAAGTGCTAGACCAATATATATTTTTACTATCAAAATCAACAGAATTAAAGTCATATTCAAAAAATTCATGTTCTTGTAAATAAATGGTTTTATTGCATGGATTTGATATAGTAGGTGGGTCGTTAGTATTGTTTACTTGTAGTGAATAATTCTGAGAGTCCGAATCACCGGTTGGGTCGAAACAATGGACCTCCACAAAATATTTTCCAATATCTTCTTGCAATGGTCGCCCATGAAGTTCACCTGTGTCATTGTCAATATCTACAAGCCAGAGTGCGTTGGTATTCAATGACCATGTGACCGAGTCATTATCGATATCTATGAAATCAAAATCATGATAATACTCAAAATCTTCCAGAGCATAAGAATAACTGCGTTCTCGATTAATTATTAAAGGTGGATCATTTGTATTGTTGATCGTGATTAAGAAATCAACATATGTTGTTAACCCTGAGATATCTGAACACGAAAGATTGACCAAATGTTTACCAACATCCGAGTTTTCAGGTGTACCAAATACCTTACATGACCGTGTAATTTGGTTTGGGATCAATTGTAACCAGGAAGATCTAATAGTTGCCCGGCGGCGGATAGATGTGGATGAATTTACCACTTCGGTTTTAATTGAGAATTCAAAAATATCAATTTTGTCCGGGTCATAAATATCAAAGGTATGTTCAAAATATTTGTCTTCTAATACATAGTATGATTTACCACTGGACTCAATAAACCCCGGCGGATCGTTCGTGTTGCCCACGATTATTGTAAAATTCTGATGTGTAATGGAGTTACTGGAGTCATTACATGAAACATTAACAAAGAATATCCCGACATCTAAATCGTGCGGCGTACCTTCCAATTCACCGGTTTGTGTGTTAATCTCGTGTAACCAGGATGCGTTCGTCACCATCGACCAGAGCACCGGGTCCATATCCTCATCGAAATAATCAAAATCGTAGTAATAAGTACTCTCCTCTTCGACGATTACGGTTTGATTTTCAGGATTTATTATTATAGGCCTATCATTAGATGGGAAGACCTGGATTGAAAAATTATAAAAATCAAAGGCTCCTTTTTTATCATGACAGGTTATATTAACAAAATATTCTCCCAC
>CBFDAW010000613.1:0-2616 GCA_965602865.1 uncultured Thermoplasmata archaeon | reverse complement strand
TAATACGGCTGCAATCATCGTCCATTTTACATTTAGAGTTGATAATCCAAATAAAAGTCTGAACCAACGGTTCGTAATATAAAAAATACGAGGTAAATAAGTAGTATTAACCCCACCATGATCATAAGCGCTGAGCTACGGCTATTACAAATCGTAGAAAATGTGATGGTGAGCGAGCCGAAAACCAGCGCGATAAATAATGCGTATACCAATAGTACCGGTATATATCCCGCTAGTGGAATTATTAAAGAAAGATTACAGCCTGAAAATGTTACTAATACATATACTGAAATTAATAGCGAAATTAACTCGAGTATCATAACATAACTAAAATAAGCTATAAATTTACCCAATATTATTTCCCAGCGGCGAATGGGTTTGCTTACCAGGGTTAATAATGTGCCATTACTAACTTCACTTGCTATGAATCCAGATACAAAAACAGCGGTAAACAATGCTAATACGATTCCCGCTATCATAAAATAGGTTGTGAATAACAGGTAATCCCGTAATTGCAGTAATTGCATATCCATTGGATAATTTTGAAGCTTATATTCAGGTAATACTATAGCAGCAAGTATTAAAGGGACAAATATTGCCAAACTTATAAATATTAGTGAAGTCCACCATTTGCAGATATCTTTAAAAGTCTTAAACGCAATAATTAGGAACTTAAAACTTGAACAATTTATTTTATAATTCATTGTTGAATTTGACTTATTATTATTAATTATATTTTTAGGATCTTTATTTTTTTTACCAATTTTAAGTTTCATTCGAAAAATCTCCTTTTCCGCCTTTTATTACCCTCTGGAAGATATTTTCTAGGGTTACATCCAACCCATGGAACGATTCGAGAGATACACCAGCTTCATGTAATATCCGTGGTAGCGATTCTTTTAATTCTTCATCCATCTCGGAAATAATCTGGATTTCACCTTTATCATCTATCCAGAGCTCACGGATAAAATCTTGTCTTTTAAGTGTTTGGTATACTTTATAAATATCCGTGATCTTTAGTATATAATGATTCCCCGCAAAACGTGCCTTAATAGCTTCTACATTATCTGCCAACAGGATTTGACCTTTATTAATGATCGTTACTTCCTCGGCCATTTTTTCTATCTCCGATAATATATGAGAGCTAACGAAAACAGAGATGCCATTTTCATGTGCCAATGTTTTCACCTTATCTATTACAGAAGCCCGACCAAGAGGGTCTAAATTAGCGGTGGGCTCATCAAGAATTAATAATTCGGGTTCATGAATCAATGCCTGTGCTAGACCCACCTTTTGCCGCATACCGGCACTAAATTTATTCACATTTCTATCCATTGCTTCTGAGAGCTCCAACCAATCGATTAATTCTAATGCACGTTCATGAGCAGAATCAGAACGCAAACCACCTAAGCGTCCCATATATTCCAAGTATCTCAGAAGTGACATGCTATAAAATTTAGGTTGCTCTGGAAGGTAACCAAATAAAGCGTTTGCATTAACAGAAGTAATAGGCTCTCCCTTGATATACCCACTTCCTGAGGTCACACTTATGGCACCGATCAACATTTTAATGGTTGTGGATTTTCCCGCGCCGTTTGGTCCTAAAAAACCGTGGATCCCGGGCTTTATCCGTAAATCGATACCATTTACCGCCTTTATGGCATTCTCTCCACGACCAAACCATTTGGTTAGATTTTTAGTGAGGATCATAAATTGGTCCATTTTTTCTCTCCTCTTTTTTATATAATAACTCAAGATTTAATCCGAGTTAAAAGCAATAATTTGTACTTCTAACATCCTGTGCTCATCCATAGTAATTCCATATTTCTCTCGCAGCCATTTCAATAAATTCTCCTCATCTTCAGTAATTTCTCCATCACTTAATGCGGTCTCTAAAGCTGTTCTATATAGTTCTACCCTCTCCTCAAGACTATCTTTAATAGTAAATTTAATGTTCTCTTTTTTTTCGGCTGCCTGCTCGCTATCAGGTTGTTTGGATTCAGCACCTGCAATAGGTGGAATAGCCCGTGGTGCGGTCAGTGTTGCCATTGGAGTCATTGCTGCTTTTGGTGTGGTTGATGCAACATATGGTGCTGGTGTTGGTCCGGCAGCCGGGATTCTTCCTTTTTCATGTGCCGGGGTTGTTACATGGATAGATTTTCTTGCTCTCTTCGATTTATTTTCTTTTATCTTTTCAATTTCCTCAAGAACCTTTTTTTTCCTTTTCTTACGTTGAATGTAAGGTACAGCAGTTCGTACGGTTACATAACAAACCAATAAAGTAATAGCAAGAATGTTAATGATAAAAGGCCAGGAAACCGCTGGTACTTTGACGATGACAGCATCAGATACTGTACCTCCAAACTCATCCGATGCCATTATCTTAATCACGTGGGTACCACTGCTTAATTTCAGTTTTGTTTCACCACCTTTGAAATAACCGTAACTAATCCCATCAACCTCCAATTCACATTCAAGCTCAGGCTTATCCCATTTTAAAAATACGGTATCACCATTAAGTTCACCGGTGGTAGGTGATAATATGTTAACATTAAAACCACCATTCAGGCAATACGCGATACCATCTATAATTAGGATTATATCGGCAAGTCCATC
>CBFDAW010000612.1:0-2618 GCA_965602865.1 uncultured Thermoplasmata archaeon | reverse complement strand
TAATAATTGAAAAGATAAAGATCTTCAATCTCTTCAAAAACCTGAGTAGTTACAAAATAATAACCAAAATTATATCCTGGCTAGCTCCTGGAAATCCGTAATCAAACTAAACGCCCTAACAGGTGTACGGATTTGGGAATTTAAGGCGTCGGATGATGTTTGGTTTGTCTCAGGTGTCGACGATATCACAGGTGATGGTGAGCAAGATGTACTTGCCAGTTCACAAGAAGGATATCTCTACTTGATAAATGGAATCAATGGCAAAGAGCACTGGGGTAAAAAACTCACTAAGTCTTATACCACGGAATATCAAATGGGTGTTGCAGCTGTTGACTATACGATAGATCGTTCAGTTTGGGGTGCAGAATTAATTAAGGATCTAGATGGTGATGGGGTTAAAGATATTATAGTGGCAGCCGAAGATGGATTCGCATTTGCATTGTCAGGGTCCAACGGTGGCATCATATGGAAATACAAGTGTTTATTACTTTCAAAACCAAATGATGAAACAGGTTATGGAGATCGCAACTTTTTTAACGTTAGGGTACAGGTAGTAGATGATATGGATCTGGATGGTACTGAAGATGTTATTGCATTAGCTAGGTCTGAGAACGGAAAGCAAAATATAAATGTTATCTCCGGTAGATTCTCCGGGGCTAATCAAGATAAAGGCACTCGTGCTCGTGGAAAAAAGGTCGATATCGATTATGATGAAACTGAATCAAATTGCGAGCGGCAAATACTAGATATTGAAAGCCTTGAAGGTAGTAATTCTCGGACTATTTCCAAAGTAGCAACGGTTGATGATGTTTCAGGAGATCAAAAAGATGACATTTTATTATTATTCGGTAATGCGATCGTTGCAATTGATAGTACTACTGGTAATGTATCTAAAATATATATTGAAAATAATATTTTTGAAGCTGAGTTTCTGGACTCAAGTGTGCAATGGGTCGACGATATTACCGGCGATGGGAATTCTGAACTACTATTAACATTAATACCTTATGGCATAATGATAATGGATCTCAAAAGAGAAGAGATTTTATGGGATTATCTTAACACAGGTACCATGGAGTTCAAGCTCTACCATGATATAACCG
Source organism: uncultured Thermoplasmata archaeon (assembly GCA_965602865.1). Taxonomy (GTDB): domain Archaea; phylum Thermoplasmatota; class Penumbrarchaeia; order JAEHCK01; family JAEHCK01; genus CBFDAW01. The sequence continues at coordinate 1,515 of CBFDAW010000612.1, read as the reverse complement.
GTGATGGTGTCGAAGAATTACTTATTGAACAGCCATTTCAAGATAATTATGATGATAATAAGCCACCTTGGGAAAAGAGTGAATCTTATCGCGGGCTGTATCTATTTGATAAAATTACAGGCGGAATTATTTGGAATTATTCGGTACCGATTAATAATATCTCATCAGATGGTTTGGGTTATTATGAGATAGTGCCCGATATAACGGGCGATGAAATTAAGGATATAATCGGGTACTCACAGGATACAAAAGACTATAACTCAACTAAGATCACAATGATTGATGGAAGTACAGGCGTGGTGCGTTGGTCAAAACCGCCGACAGATCAAATATACAAGAATCCGAATTTAAGTCCACAAGATGGATTATATGAAAAAAACAATCTCCTCAATCGAAGGATTAAAACATTAACCGTTGTCGAGGATTTATCGGGTGACGGATTTGCTGACATATTTGTGGGTGGAGAGGAATGTCGAATTTATTTGTTAAATGGAAATAATGGTTCGCTGGTTTGGGAAGTGAAAAATCAATGGGAGGAACAAGGTGATCTCGGTCATGAGGTTTGGTTTGATTCTGAAGTTGATTTGTCTGGAGGGTTTGAAAATAATGATTTAAATTATAATTGGGAGTCCAATTTGGATGGTTTATTAAGCACTGAGCCGGGTTTTAATAGTAAATTGTCAGTGGGTGAACATGATATTTCATTAACTGTGGAAGATAATATGGGTAATTGGGGCTCGGACATAATCGCAATAACCGCCTTACCTTCAAATCAGCCAGTATTTCGTTTGAGGGATAATCAGCATGGTAAATATTTCGCAAATGAACGATGTAATGTGTGGCTTGAACCATGTAACTTCGATAGTTCTAAGGCAACAACCACTTGGATATCTGATCTTGATGGTGAGGTTGGGCACGGCCAAGATTTTCAAGAATACCTCTCGCCGGGTGAGCATACTTTAACTGTTGAGGTTATTGATAATGAAGGTGGAATGGGCAAAAGTGAGGATTCCATTAAAATATTAATACTTGAACTTCGGGATATTCGTGCGAATTTTGGAATAGAAGAGTATGATTGGTATTCCATACCGGCTAATAAAGAGGTCTCGTTTAGGACCGAGTTAGATTACGAAGGTGATTGGGATAATATTGAGTACCAATGGTCGGTGGATGATGCACCCATTGGAGGTACTGATAAGTTGCACCTGGCGTTTTCAGAAGGGAGACATAAAATAACCTTGGCGATCCGTGATAGAGCTACTGGTTATGAGGATTCCTGCTCAAAAACCATTGTAGCTTATGATGATACCGCACCAAAAGCACGGTTGAGGATCGTAGATTCATATAATGAATGGACAATCGAGGACAATAATGATGAATTTTACTATACCCACCCATGCTTACCAACCAATTCCCCCATCGGTTTCGAAACCTGGGCGGATGGTGAATATGAAACAAATGAGTTAAATTATACATTAGACCTCGGGGATGGCACCGTGGTTTACAATAATTACA
>CBFDAW010000611.1:0-2630 GCA_965602865.1 uncultured Thermoplasmata archaeon | reverse complement strand
GGAAGAGCGTCTGGGTTTTGAATTTATTCGGATTAGATTTAAGTTTGGGTGAATTTAGTTATGATTCGGTTACAAATGAGATAGGTTTACATATCCTTAATTTACCTAATACCGATTTCAATATTGCGATTATTCTTGCATGTACAGGAATACAATCGATAGCTATATTTTTGGGTATTCTGCTTATTACAAAATCAAATCGCAAGCTATGGGTGCCCTGGACTAAAAGATTCTTAAAAAAAGAGATACCCAAAGAAGTAAAGGCTTCAAGAATACGGAACTGGCTCTGGGAGAGTAAAAAACGCCAAATGCAGAAAGTAATGAACATAAGCGATAGAGGTCGGTTCGTTCGAGTCTTTATGTATACTATACCCCTCATTTATGTTTTAAATATATTTCGAAATGTCGCAATTATTTATGGGTCAAATTATGAAGTTCTAGGACCTGATACATTTAATATTGCCCATAATTATCTCAGTAAATTTCTATCATTAGTAGTTTTAATTGTAATGCTGTTTATAGTCTTCGAGCTTCTGCCGGAATGCCTGGAGGGGATCATGGGGATTCTTGATTTAACGAACCGCACACGATCCGGGATGGTAAAAAATGGTTTTATCGCCTCAAAAGAACCGCACGAACAAAAAACAAAACAACCCGAAAACAAAGAAAAAAAGAAAAGATTGAAGAATTAGAATGATCTATGAATTGTTGAGTAAGAGATTCAAGAAATTTTTAATTAGTTGTATTGTATTTCGGGGGACGTTAAGATGATAAAAGAATTCCTGGTGATTAAAGACCTACCAATTAAAAATAAAACAGTAATCCTTAGGGTAGATATAAATTCACCAGTTGATCCGGAGACAGGTAAAATCTTGAGCGTGAACAGGATTAAGAGTCATATAAATACAATTAAACAACTAAAAGATTCACGATTAGTGATTCTTGGTCATCAAAGCAGGCCCGGGAAGAATGATTATATCTCGTTGAGTGAACATGCGGCACGAATGAGTATGTTATTACACCGCCCCGTTGAATTTGTAGACGATCTGATCGGTCACCAAGCCCGGGATGCTATTAAAAAAATGAAACCTGGCAATATTTTATTATTGGAGAATGTCCGGTTCTTTGCAGAAGAATTTGCTCTTAGAGATGACCCGATCGAGACGCAGAAAAGGAGCCATATCGTTCAGAATTTAGCACCATTGGCGGATTATTTTGTTAATGATGCATTTGCCGCTGCGCATCGTGCGCAACCCAGCATGATCGGTTTCACGAGAACTTTACCGAGTGCCATTGGGCTATTAATGGAGAAAGAATTGATTGCATTGGATAAGGTATTAACTTCCAAACAACACCCATGTGTGGCAGTATTGGGCGGTGCCAAGGTCAACGATTCTTTGGAAGTTGCCGAGAATATGTTAAAAAACAAAATTACCGATAAAATTTTAACCACGGGTGTGGTGGGTAACATATTTTTAATGGCGCAAGGGCATAACCTAGGCAAGCCAAATCTCAAGTTCCTGGAAGCTGAGTTTAAAGACCTAACCGGGCTGTTGGATAAAGCTAAGTACCTATTGAAGAAGTATAAAAAGAAGATCGAAACCCCCATTGACCTGATCGGGAATAAGAATGGTACACGGAAGGTGCAATATCTCGAGCGCTTGCCATCTCAATATCTAATCTATGATATCGGTTTGGAGACCGTGGTTAAATATTCCGAGACGTTAACAAATGCAAAGATAATCATAGCTAACGGTCCCGCTGGAGTTTTCGAGATCGAAGAATTTAGCTTTGGGACAAATGAGATCTTTTTCGAGATCGCAAATTCGAAAGCGTATAGCGTGATAGGCGGTGGCGAGACTATCTCAGTGATCGATAAATTAGGCGTAAGTGAAGATATTGACCATATAAGCACGGGAGGTGGCGCGTGTATTAATTACTTAGCGGGTCGTACTTTACCGGTTATTGAAGCATTGAAAGAATCTAAGAAACTATTCGAAAAAACCATTACTAAAAAGAAATAACATTTATTGTTCATTTATAATATTATTAATTGTAATAATTTTTTTCAATCAATATTGCCACTGTGGCTTAGCCTGGTATAGCGGCTGATTCGTAATCAGCAGGTCGGGGGTTCGAATCCCCCCGGTGGCTCTTTTTTAATTTATTCTGTCTATGTTGGGTATTCCCTATACCCGTGGATATAAACAAAATTTTAAATTTCATTAATTATTCACCGAAGTGTTGATACAAATGCCAAAATCCTACGATGCTGTAGTGGCCGGCGCAAATATCGCCGGCTCCAGTATGAGCTATAATCTAGCTAAGAACGGTCTAGAGGTTGCGTTGCTTGATCTATTCCCCAGTGATAAAATCGGCTCGACCAGCTGCGGGGACGGTTTGGATGTGCATGAGTTCAAACACTTAGGAATAGAAATGCCCGAAGGTGAGTTCGTTTATGGTGATGTGATCCGCGGCGAGGTTATCGCACCGAACCAAAAGGCTAAACTGGCGGCGCACGGAAAAATCAAAGCGGTTCACCGGTACCATTTCTGTCAATATTTAAAGGACCGAGCCGTCGATACCGGTATTGAGTTGATTGCGCCGGCGCGTGCCATTGAACCCGTTAT
>CBFDAW010000610.1:0-2636 GCA_965602865.1 uncultured Thermoplasmata archaeon | reverse complement strand
ATTGTATTAATATGAAAATCAATTCTCAAGATTTAAATAACGGTTCAGCAGGGATCCTATTTGGCTTCACTTCGGATTCAGTCATTACGAATAGTATCTATGATTCAAATAATTATTTTGGTATTTATTTATATGGCTCCAATGGCAATACACTTATTGATAACATTATCTCGAATAATTTCATAGGCACCTATTTTAATCATTCCAATAATAACAAATTGTCAAACATTGAATGCCATCTAAACAACAACGGTATCCAAATCGGGTCTTCAGTAGGTAATATAATTGATAATAGTTCGATTCACTCAAATTCAAACTTCAATTATTATTTTGAAGCAAAAGCTAAAAATAATATTGCAATAAATACTACTGTGGACTTAATTTATTTTCACGATTGGTCATCAGAATTAATTTTAAGAAATTATCTACATGTACAAGTTAATGATATTGATAACTTTCCAATCCCAGATGTGGATATAAATGTAAAAAATAACGATAATACAATATACGCTACTCCCGGTTATGACGGAATCGAACCGAAAACAGATGCCAAAGGACAAGCTAAATGGATATTAGTTACCTATAAAGTTTATAACAATAATAGTATGCCAACCGAAAATGTAACTACTATTTCCATAAAAAGTTTTGATTATCAAAAGTTGAATAATTTCAAAGAAGTGAATATGTCAAATTCACATTTTGAATATTTTAATTTAAATCCAAATCATATACCTAATAAAATAATTCTAAAAAGTCCATTAAATAATTCATACACCAATGATTCAACACCAGAATTAAACTGGTTCGCCGGTACTGTTGAAGGAGGTGTAAAAGATGAAAATGGCGAGGGGGATAATAACAAATTGACATATTATATCCAGATAGATGAATTTGGTGGGGATTGGACATCCTTAATTCATAATATACAAACCGGATCCGGGGTATTAAATTGGAATATTATTGATTCATTATTGGACGGAAATTATCAATGGCGTGTATGTGCATATAATAATTATAAGAACGGGTCATGGAGCGAAATTTGGAAGTTTACACTCGATTCGAAAGCACCGAGTTCCGAGGTTAACAAACCAATAAATAACGGAAAATATAACAATTTGAACACGATCTCTGGTAATGCCTCCGAAATCTTTAAGGGATCGGGTATATCTAAGGTTGAGATTACAATTGAACGGCTTATCAATAATTATTATTGGGATGGTAAAACATGGCAAGTATACAAAACTTGGTTAACTACAATAGGGACAATTGATTGGATTTATAACACTAGTGGGGTTCAGTGGGGCACGGATACGTATTATAAAATTATTTCGCGGGCAACAGATAATGTTGGCAATATTGAAATTCCCAATAATGGTATAACTTTCATGTATGATGCTCAACCGCCAAACATTTCAATATTAATCAATAATGGTGATCAATATACAACTTCCACTTCTGTGAACGTATCGCTCAATTCAGAAGATTTTGGGTCAGGAAGCGAACGAATGAGTTTTAGTACTGATGGAGGATCCTGGACTGAGTGGGAAGAGTTTAATACTACCATATTTTTCAATCTTTCTATTGATGATGGTGAAAAGAAAATTTTTTTTAAGGTACAAGATCGCGCCGGAAATGTTGCAGAAGCGGTTTTTGATTCTATCATTTTAGATACCACAGCTCCTGAGAAAACATCTATTATTATAAATAAGAATTTAAGATATACAAATTCCAACCTTGTTACCTTGGATTTATTCGCCATCGATTCTATATCTGGTGTTGCTGAAATGTCGTTTAGTATGAACGGAAATACATGGATGCCTTGGGAAGCTTTCAAGCCCGAAAAATCGATGACACTATCATACGGCGAAGGTAAAAAAAATGTTAATTTCAGAGTAAGCGATAACGCGGGTAACATTGCAGAACCAAGTTCTGATTCCATTATTTTAGATACTATTCCGCCTCATTCATTGTTTATTTCAATAAATAATGGTTCATTGGAAACAAATACGGCTTCAGTTACTCTTGAACTTTATGCAAATGATTATTTATCCGGCGTTGCAAAGATGGCATTTAGCACCGATGGGATAGCGTGGAGATCCTGGGTACCGTTCAATCAAAAAATATCTTTTACCCTCCCACCCGATGACGGTACGAAGACTATTCACTTCAGAGTAATAGATAACGCGGGTAATATTGCTGAGCCAAAGTCTACAACAATACTTTTAAACACAACCTCACCAGCAAAAGAAAACCAAAGAACCGGAAAGTCAACATCAAATATAGATTATTGGATTATTTTGATGTTTACGATAATAATCATTGTTGCACTATTGATCATAATTTTATTTATAATAATAACCAAAAAGTCAAAACAGAAATTAAAATCTCAAGATCAAGATTATTTAACCGCACCCGAGCATAACCTTGCACAGTTGCAACCTACACTGGCACCGCCTCAGCCTACCTTGGTGCACCAAAGCCCGCCTACACTACACACCGACGATGGACCACAAATAAGTGAGACCCCCATCTCAATTGATATGCCCACCCCCAGCCATTCACCGGGGCAACCACCGGGAACGGGTGCAACTTGGATTAGGCGGTGCATGATGGCTCAACATCAAGAGCCTTCCTCG
>CBFDAW010000609.1:0-2644 GCA_965602865.1 uncultured Thermoplasmata archaeon | reverse complement strand
CCGATCGATGAGTCGTTCAATGCAGGCACGAAGATCGGCACCCCGGTGTCACGGCTGGCTTTTAAGATAGAGTTTTCATCATTTACTTCATTTGCCAGCTCATCCAGGAATTGCCTGCTCGAGTAATTCCCGGGTTTGAGTCGTTGCGTGAAATTATCAATATGATTATCCGCATCTTCAAATAGTAAATCATCTGTGAAAACGTCATAAATCCGGTTAATCCTTAGCTTCCGTAACTCTTTATTATTTGCCCCAAGGAATCCTTGAAAATGTTGCGCACCTAGTGAGTACAAGAAATCCTGGTAAATGATCGCGCCCGTGGAGACCACCACATCGACCAAGTTGTCCTTGATTAAATCGGAAATCACCTTTCTCAAGCCTGCGGCAATAAGCGGTCCGGTGAGCCCCAGAAAGATCGTGGGTCGGTGTGCGTCTTTAAGCATTTGTTCCCAGACTCGAGCGGCGGCGCCTAGGTTGCGGGCTTGGATGGACATGCCGGAGAACCGGTCTACTAATTGGGCAACGGTCATGTTATTCGTGATATCCAATTGTGTAATGGGATTCTCTAAATATTTTTTACGCTCATCCATAAATTGTTTATTATCCTTCGGTCGGGAATTCAACGCCTCCACCTCCTTTTGGTTTTATTGTTCAACTAGCTTGTTCGGTACCAAGCAGTAAAATCAGAGTAGTATTTTTGGGTAATAAAAACAGAGTGATAAAGTTTCTGATTACAAAATTATAAATATATAAAATGTTATTAATTGAATAACTCTTGAAAAGCGAGTAAGGGTGATAAAGAAACGATCTGTTGTGGAAAACAAAAAACCTACTCAATTCTGTTATTCATCCTGAGAAAAAAATTAAATCCGAATAATTTTTACCAATGGATTGATCATGAATGACCCGAAAAAAGGTAACATGGAAAGTATGGTCAATATTAGTAATTTTTCTACTGGTGAGTTCGGGGTTATTAATAATATTTCCAAAATCATCTATAATAAATTCAGTAAAAGCGATATCAGTTTGGGAACATACATCGGCTTCGGATTTTGGCAATGGAACTTTAGATAATGTAACAATCTATGATACGGGGGTAAATGCGGATTTGAAATTAGAATTATTTTTTAATTGGAACCTGAGAATGCCGTCTCCTAGACCCACGCCTCGGAGAAAGCATGCAATGTCAACTATTTGGAGTGAAGATAAGGTCCTGCTCTTTGGTGGCGAGGACGGGAGTCCAAATAACGAGACCTGGGTATATGATATAAATTCTTATACTTGGACCATGAAGAATCCGGAGAAAAACGCAAGTATAAGATATGGACATAAAATGTCATCGGTGTGGGGCGATGATAAGGTAGTACTATTTGGTGGACGTGATAATTTCGGTCCTAATAGTGAGACCTGGATTTATGATCTGAGCAGAGATAACTGGACGGAGGAATCGCCAATATCATCAATCCCCAGTGCCCGGCATAATCACGCAATGGAAACTTTTTTTAACACAGATAGAATCTTACTTTTTGGCAGAAGCGATGGTAGTTTGGATGACGAGACTTGGATATACAATGTAGGTTCAAATAATTGGTTTAATCCTGCGCCCACTATAAAACCAAGTCCAAGAGAGAATCATGCAATGGCAGCAGTTCATGGAACAGACAAGATCGTATTATTTGGCGGTTCAACGGGTGGTAATGAGACATGGGTATATGATAATAACTTTAATACTTGGACGAAAAAGTCACCATCGAATTCACCTAGTAGTAGAGAAGGCCATACGATGGCCCCTATCTTTAATGAGGAAAGAGTATTACTTTTTGGAGGGGACGATGGGACATATAATGATGAGATTTGGGTTTATGATCTAAATAGGGATAACTGGACAAAAATAATCACAATTAACAAACCAAGTGCTAGAGACGAACATGCAATGGCATGGATATCTAATCAGAAAAATTTAGTGCTTTTTGGCGGAATGGATTCAAGTGGTCGCGATGATCAGACCTGGATATTGAACTTCGATACATATCAACCTTCGGGAACTTATGTTTCTCCCGCATATGATACTAAGACGAATTCCTCATTTACCACAATACACTGGGATAAGGTAACACCTGGGAGTACAAGTATCAAATTTCAACTTCGAACAGCTAATAACGAATCAAACTTGGTCGCCAGTAATTTTATAGGGTCAGATGGAACCACCGCAACATATTATACAACTTATCCCGCATCGATTTGGTCTGGTCACTTTGGCGATAGGTGGATACAATATAAAGCTTATTTGGAAACAATCTCTGTTTACGAAACACCAGAATTAAAAAATGTTACGATTTCGTATAATTGTTGGCCAGACACCGCATTATATAGTCCGATTAATGAAAATGTTTCGTCCAATAACAAACCGAAGTTCATATGGAACTTTACAGACCTTGATTCTACTTTACAATCTGCTTTTCAGGTTCTTATTGATAATAATAGTAGTTTTGAAAGTGTAAATTTTGATAGTGGCGAACTGGATACATCAAATCATAGTTGGCAGTTCCCCAACGAGACAGGTTATTCCGAGTTACCTGATGGTATCTGGCATTGGAAAGTACGAACAAAGGATAATGATGGTAATTGGAGCGTATATTCTCCA
>CBFDAW010000608.1:0-2647 GCA_965602865.1 uncultured Thermoplasmata archaeon | reverse complement strand
AATATATAAATACCCACAGCAGAATTTTCAGCATGAATACAACAATTCAAACGATTTTTAACTGGTTTTGTGATTGATAAGAAACACACAATAGCCTACATCCTTTTAATGCCAGAGATTGGTGTTTTGGGTGGTAACTTTATATTTGCCATTTTTTCCACCTTTTCATTATTCATATTTATCAATAAAATAATATTTTCTGGACTCGCTATTAAATATTACTATTTAAATCATGGAGGATTATCCAGAAAATGAATTGATTTTATTTTTGATTTGTAATCTGACCAGTCTATACAATATGGTGAATTAAATGGCGAATTTGTATCAATAACATATATATATTTATCTTCCAACGTATCTAAATATCCAACTATTACTACTACATGGATATTAGTATTTCCATGATTATAAAAATCTTCATACCTAATACGAATGGGATCTTCATCATTTATTTCCCCACATACATCCAAAAATTGGAAGTCTACATCTTCTACATATTCTAATATGTTAATGGAAGAATCCTCTAAATATTCCAATTGTTGCCATTCAAACATACCATCAGATAAATCATCATCTCCCGATTTTGTTTTAACATCAGCCAAAGTCTCATCCGTATAACCATAAAAGTGAGCTACCTCTAAGCAAGCTAAAGCTGCACATAATCTCCCACGGAATATTTGATTATATACAGGAACATCCATTATTTCTTCATAATGATATAACCACCAATCATCCAAATCCAAATTAGGATGAACAGATTCAATAAGATTTTCTAATTCTTTTATAATTTTATCATGAAGATAAAAAGGATTCCATCCATAATCCCATTCTCCTCCATAACCGTCACCTCCACCACTAGGTTCACCACTAGGAGGTTTAATTGTTAACATAAGTGAATTATAGCAAGACTTTATAAGAGGATCAACTACATATCTAAGTTTATTTTCAATTATTGTTTTAATAGCAGTCTCTAAAGCATTTTCAGCAGCTTCTTGTGTACTCACCCATACTTGCCATAAACTTTGAGCTCCAGTCTTAATTAAATTCGCCATGGAACCAGAAATATTAAATATTTATATTGTGTTTGGACTTATAACTTGATCCGGAATATTAATGAATTAAAACTCGATGTTATAATTAGGGGGTATAATGAGATATGGAAATTGGATTAAATATCAAACCTGTTATCCGAGTGGGATTGGGAATTTTATTAATATTTACCGTTATCCAAATATTTTCTTTTGATTATTTAGAAATAAATAATGTATATGCAATTTCAAGCTGGGAGCAGGCATCATATAATGATTTTAAAAATGGTACTTTAGAGAATTTAACAATAATACACAATGGAAACGATCCGGAATTAATACTGGATCTGGGTAACTGGTGGGTCAAAAAAAACCCGGTAAATAAACCCTGTGCAAGAGCGTATAATGTATTGGCACCTATCAATAATGATGATAAAGCAATATTATTTGGTGGAAGAGATAAAGACGATAATTGGTTAAATGACACTTGGGTATATGATTACAGTATTAATATCTGGACAAAGAAATCACCACCCAACCCACCTGATACCAGAAGTGATTGCTGTATGTCAACAATTTATGGAACAGATAAAAGTGTTCTATATAATAATTGGATTGCTGAGACTTGGATATATGATTTAAATGATGACCAGTGGACAAAAAAATATACGATAAATAAACCAGGAAAAGTGAGTTACCCTGTAATTACATCAATTTATAATTCAGATCAAGTAATCTTATTTTATAGTACAAGTGGATTAGATAATTTTTGTGATACATGGATATATAATTTGAGTGAAAACAATTGGACAAATAAAACACCTTCAATTAAACCAAGTCCCAGATCAGGATTTGCAATAGCTTCGATTTATGGAACAGATAAAATATTACTATTTGGAGGTCGAAATGAAGATGTTTATCTTGATGACACATGGATTTACGATTTAAGTGAAAATACCTGGACAAAAAAAGAACTTTCAGTAACTAAACCGGGAAAAATAAGTGGACATAAAATGGCAGAAATATATAATAGTGATAAAATCGTCCTTTATGGTGGATATTATACTGGAAGCACTTGGAGTAAAGAAAGTTGGGTATATGATTTTAGCGAGGATAATTGGACTAAGAAACATCCAGAGCTAGACCCTAATGATCGAAATGATCATGCAATGTCATTAATTTATGGGACGGATAGTGTATTGCTCTTTGGCGGCTGGAGTTCGCCTGGAATGAGTAATGAAACTTGGGTCTATAAATATGGGTCAACAGGTACTTTTACTTCCAGCAGTTATGATATTAGCTCAAATTCATCATTAAAAACCATAACCTGGGAGTCCGTTGTACCGCCGGGAACAGGTATTAAATTTCAATTAAGAACCGCAAAGGATAAATCGGATTTGAGCATAAAAGATTTCATAGGTCCGGATGGCACCTCGTCATCTTATTATACATCCTCGGCGGCGACTATTTGGTCAGGCCATAACGGCGATAGCCGGGTACAATATAAGGTTTATTTTAATACTTCGGATATAAATAAAACTCCGAGTTTAAAAAAAGTTATAATATCTTATAATTATTTTCCAAAACCGATATTAACCAATCCATTGAATGATCGTTTT
>CBFDAW010000607.1:0-2650 GCA_965602865.1 uncultured Thermoplasmata archaeon | reverse complement strand
CACCAGTTTTCGCTCCGTGGTGGGTGGTGAAGCAGTGGGATACACAAAGATGGTTGAAGCCTCGGTACGAACCGCAATGACCCGGATGCAGGAGGAGGCAAAACAACTGGGTGCGAATGCAATAGTATGCGTTAGATTCGGCACCTCACAGACCAAAAATGGTGCCGCTGAGATTATTGCCTATGGCACAGCAGTCAATATACGTAAGAATAAATAGTACCCTACCAAATATCGAGCTCCCTGGGATTTTGGAGAGGAGATCCGAATTTTCATCGATCAAAATAGATATTTTTCCCAGTGGTGGATAGTGGTATACCCATTACAAAATCCGAATCTATCAGCTTAATTTTCCGTGCGATCATACCCGCACGATACATTATACGATTATCAACATTATGAATACCGGCGGTTTTCACGGCAGAACCAATAGCAATACCCAGATCCAGCACTCGGATTAAACAGCTTGGACCTTTGAACTGATTATGCTCATCTGGTTGCAGCTGGGTGCATGAATCAAATCCACATGCACCGCAATTAAGCCCAGCAACCTGCGGGTCCTTCAAACCGATTAGAACTACTGCTTCGGACTTGACCACACTATTACCATCTCGAATGAACATAGCGTCATTTGTTTCTTTACCCCATTCAATCATTGATTGCCCAAGGGTTTGCAAATCGGAACCCATTACTGTTTTGATAACCACAAAATCTAAACCTAAAGCCTTTGGTGCCGTTTTTGCGGATAATTCAATTAGGTCAGCTACAGTCTTGATTATGTCGCTCAATATACCACCAACTCGATAGGTCTGGTAATATAAATTGTACTATAAAAAGTGTTTTTAAACTTAATGTATTTGGGAATTCAAATCTCGGTATATATCTTTGCATCAATAACAAAATTTATAAATCATTATGATAATTAAGTTTCTGGCGATGAGATTGATTGATTCGAACATACCACACGAACTACACGATTTTTTTAATACGGCAAAGGGTCAGACATTACTGATCAAAGGCGCAAGCGGTACGGGAAAGACTACCTTTGCACTTGAATTAATTTGCGAATTTGCTAAATTAAATCAAATGAGCGTATATATTTTCACTCGATTGGAAGAAGAACAGATATTCAATAATTTTCCACTAATCTCCGAATTATGGAAGAAAAAACAAATCAATGTCTTTGACAGGTTCGAACCTATCGCCGATGCTAATAGATTCAATAAGGAACTGGATAATTTAACTAAGAATTATGACATCGGTCTATTCATCATAGACACCATTGATGCAATAAGTGAACGCTTTGACCATCCGAACCGAAAACTCAAAGAGATCGTGGATATAATAAAAAAGCAAAAATTGAACACGGTTTTAATCCAGGAAGAAGGTAAGGAAACATATCTGGATTACCTGGCGGATGGTATTATAACCCTTATACGCTCTGAGTACGAAGGTCAACGGGTTAGATTCATATCATTAGACAAATTGCGTGGTGTCGAGATCATGCAGACTAAGTACCCCATCACACTTAAAAATGGTAGGTTTAATAGTTTTAATCCCTTCGACCCGGGCGACGTTAAGCCGCGGAAATGGAAAAGTGTAGAAGACTCTGAAAATTATTTCTCAACCGGGATTGAGGATTTGGATGCGATCTTAAATGGTGGATATCGAAAAGGTAGTTATAATGTCATTGAAATCGCGGATAATGTAACTTCTGATGAGTATTTTTCAATAATTCGTCCCATACTTTTAAACTTTTTAAGCTTGGATCGTGGTGTGATCGCGGTTCTCACCGGTGGTGACCACCCAGAATCGTACAGAAATGATTTCACTAGGTTTCTTGATAAACAAAAATTTGATAAATTCATGCGAATTGCAGACTATTTTTCACCGGAGTCCGAGCAACCATATATAATTCCTTTGGGTGTGGGTCGTGATGAGGCGATCAAGCGCTGGTCGGAGACCGTTTCGGAACTACGGGGAAAAGAAAATAAACCGCTACTCGACTTTACAGGGTTTGATACATTAGAATACACCCGCGGTGAATCGCTTGCCATACGCGAATTGCTAAATGGTGTAGCATCAACGAAGGTGTCAAAAGACCTAGGCATGGGCATCATAAAACCAGGGTTGAAACTTACCCAGGGGATCAAAAATATGGCAGATACTTATTTAAAGATCTTAGATATTGCAAAATGCTGCTGTATTTACGGACTTAAACCTCAGACTCCATTATATGTGATTACCCCCGATAAAGAACTCAAGTATCCAAGTGTAAGGTTGACGCCGTTAGTATAAACCGAAAATATTTCGGTTCTTTTCCCAATTTTGGTATATTCAATTGAATATCAATCGACCACTATAATATTATGACGATTATAATCGTTGGGAAGAGGGCAGGACCGCTATGTAGTTTTAATGAAGTAAATCGCTGGTCAGAGGGTGCGACCGTTTTGCTTTCATGATAATATTAATCACTGGTACGAGTGTATGAGGGTTCGTTTGGATTTTTCCTCACTCATCATATTATCACTTTTCGAGATCAAGTGCTGATTTATTCTTACTGAGAGAGGAGCGGGTACTGATTCATTTTTACTGAAATAGGAGCGGGGTCTGGTATATTTTTGTAGAATTAGGTAAACGAGCCTAAACC
>CBFDAW010000606.1:0-2651 GCA_965602865.1 uncultured Thermoplasmata archaeon | reverse complement strand
TCCAGATCCACATTGAACCCGGCATTACGAAGCTGGTTTGAAATCTCAACTGCTTTCTCCAAACCAGGTTTTGTAAGTGGTATTATAAATATATCCAGTTCGGTCTTTAATGCTTGCCTGCCTTCAAGCTCGTAAGCGAGTGCTATACGATCGAAACCAATGGCAAACCCCGCGCATGATACATCTTTAAGGTCGAATATCTCGTCTAACGAATATTCTCCGCCGCCGCAAACCTGTTTCTCTGCACCAAGCGAGTGGACATCGATTTCAAAGACTATACCCGTGTAATAATCAAGCCCTCGAGCGATACCAAGATCTATTGTTACTTCTTGTATACCAAAAACTTGCAAGAATCCGATAATATTTTTAAGTCTATCCAGGTACTCAGTTATCATGGGGAATCGCTCACTTAATACTTTGAACCTGTCCTTTGAATCGGAGAGGTTGAATTTATCCTGGACAAGCTCGGAAAAAGTGGTAATCTGTGCCTCTGTTAACCCAGCATCATTTAATATCCCTTGTAAGGAGTCCAGATCGCCCTTATCGATCACGATCATCAATTTAGCTTGTAGTCCCACTGGTATTTCCCAACTTGTTAAAATTTTCTTTAGAATTTCAAGATAGCCAATGCGAAGCTCGAAATTTTTTAAATTGTTATTGGTGATACATGCGTGTGCAAAAGCGATGAGTTCAGCGATTGCCACTGCTTCATTCGTTCCGATCAATTCCGCCCCGAACTGCCAGAACTCTCGGAATCTACCTTTTTGCGGTCGTTCATACCTGAAACAATTTCCCAGGTAAAATAGTTTAAGTGGTTTCGGTTGTTTGTATAGCTCGTTGGCATAGAACCTGATCACCGGTGCGGTTAATTCCGGTCTCAGAACCAACTCACGGTCACCTTTATCACGGAATAAATAGATCTGGTCCAGGATCCCGGCACCGGATTTACGAAGGAATAACTCGGCATTTTCAAAAGTCGGTGTTGCCACTTCCTGATAGCCAAACTTCAATGCGGTGGATTGTAAAGCCCCCTCGATGAAGCGCCTCAGTAACATGTCCTCAGGCTTAAAGTCACGTGTACCTCGCGGTCGTGGGATCATGATCACACCCGTTCTATTTTGAACTTACCAGAGATCGCCTTCTTATGACCGTTAATGTCCTTAGCTTCTATCGAGTAGGTGAATGTATCAGGTCTAAACCCTAAGGTGGCATTCTCGGAGGTAATCGATATCTCAAATGTGTATTTATTTTTATGCTCCATCCGGATTCTGGTTTGAGATGCATTATTAAAGATCGAGGGTGTTATAGTCATAAAAACGGAATCTATATCGATCTCGGTGTTATCCGTAATATTAATACTTGTTTTGATCTTAATTGGTGAGAACATTTGCGGCGTCGAGTCTTCTTTTATGTTCAACCTGGTCCAGTTATCGGCGCCAGAATCAACTTTAATATAAAAGAATTTCAAAGAGTCTTCATCAATCTCCGGGTCAGCGAAGTCGCTGAATGGTGGATTACAGACCAAAATAAAGATTGCCAACCAAGTTAGTATATATATTGCCCCACCGCCAAACCAGTTTTTCCAGTCCAAATCGGTGGTATCGAGTTTAGAAACATTGACGATAAAAGGTAAAGCCGCAACAGCCAGTACCCCCATCACTATCGGGCCGCGCCAGTCAGGATAGGTTATGGAATAGAGTAAATAAGTAATTATTACCATGATAATAGCAAAAATAAATGCTAAGAACGCTAATTTGCTCTTGCGTAATTCCAGAGCGATATATTCATGCTCATCAAACTCTGGAAGTTTGAAATCGGGTTCATCTTTTTTCTCAGTTTTTTGCCGTCGTTTTTTAGCCAAATTATCATCACAAGACCCAAATTATAACTATAATACATATTCTTTTCGTAAATTGATTTGAGAAAATTCAAGATCTCGCTGGGGGGAGGGGGGAACACTCCGATATTATTATGATATTAATCGTTGGGGAGACCGTTACGATTTATTTGCGTGGGTAATCACCGGTTGGAGCCGGGGAAGTTCCAAACGAACTCTCAAAATAGCGATTAATTTTTAATTGCTGGGTAAAATCCAAAATTTAAAACTTAAAATAAAATAAGTAACTCGCAAATCTTCAATTAATTTAATATATCACTCCATTATACTCGGGTTCGGGAGCCACTTCGTTAGGCTCTACTTAATTCTTGCTTATCAGGCTTTGATTATATTTCGTTGGTTCAGGTTCGTGTACTTAATTATAGCTGTTAACCCCGATCCTGATTAAACAAATATAAATCAGCACCCGCTCCTCTCTCAGTAAAAATGAATCAGCACCCGCTCCCGAATTTAGCTCAATCTAAGAGATTACTCCATTGTACTCGGGTTCGGGAGCCACTTCGTTAGGCTCTAATTAGAATCCGCTTGGCAGGCTCTGTTTAATTTTCGCTTATCAGGCTCTGATTAAATTTCGTTGGTTTAGGCTCGTGCCTGATTATAGCTGTTAACCCCGATCCTGATTAAACAAATATAAATCAGCACCCGCTCCTCTCTCAGTAAGAATGAATCCGCACCCGATCTCGAATTTAGCTCAATCTAATATAGCTTGTTGCACGAATGCAAAGTAAGCATTATATCAATTTGATGAATGACT
>CBFDAW010000605.1:0-2657 GCA_965602865.1 uncultured Thermoplasmata archaeon | reverse complement strand
CGGATGATGACGGAGTTTTAGATGGTGTAGAAGTACATACCGATGGAACCGATCCTTTGGACCCATGGGATAATCTACTTGATTCCGATGGAGATACGATTAATGATTATGCTGAACTTAATACATTTTTTGAAAAATCCGAGATAGATTGGGATGGTGATCATGCCATAGATTACTGCACTGATCCAAATAATGCGGATACGGATGGTGATGGTTCAAACGATAATATTGAATTGATATTTAAGGAATATACAGACACTTGTCACCCATTAAAAATGGAAGCTACACTTGTTATATATGATACCAGTGTCCATACAAATGAACATGTAACGGATGTTATCTATCCGTATAAGGGCTGGTCAGTTTCAGGTCAATATGAAATAAAGAAAACAAATGCAAATGAGCCACCATGGGCATCACTTGCTAAGGAATTAGCACCATATCTAATATTTGAAGATTTAAACAAAGAGTATCCTACGAGTATATTCTTTGATGATGATAGAGATATGAGTGATAATGGTAAACCTGGTTATTATCCCGATGGCTCTCTAAATAAGGGTGCACCGGATGTACCTAGTAGAGATGGGATAAATACGGGTTATTATACAAAAACACTCCAACAAAAGAAAGATGTTACGGCAGTTTACATGAATGTTTTAAAAGATGGTAATTTGTTAGGAATTCAATATTGGTTCTATTATCCAACTCATGATTGCCCAATGGGAGATATGCATACTCATGATTGGTGGTATTATTGGATTGTATATAACATGAATCAACACAAACCAACTAAAACATATTTTGATTTCCATCATAATGTAAGAGAAAAATCATGGAGCGATATTTATAAAATCGGTTTTCACCCTAAAGTATGGGTAGATGCTGGAGGTCACCGATATATGTGGAGTGGATACTACTCCACTTATAGTATATCCTGGTCTTTAGATTCGAGCATTATAGAAGGATTAGAGGATATAGTTGAAAGTGTAGTTTCAGGGTTTAATTTAGTGGATATTGATGTAAAATTAAAACTTACATTTAGCCAATCGGAAGATATACTCTTTGATTTAATGTTGTGTGCACTCAGTGCGATGGATGTTATGCCTTTTGGTTTAGATTTTATAATTAAATGGGAAGTAGAAATATTAAGTATTAAGTACTCAGGAAGTTATTCAATCTCTATTGATGAAGCTTTGGGATATGTTTTTGGGACTCTAGGTGATTTAGCAGAATTTTTAATAGAGAAATTAGTAAAAGCTAGAGAAGGTGTTGATGAATACAATATGCCCTACCTTAATGTAATTGGTCAATGGCGAGTAGATGATCATAATTTTGACGAAGGGGAAACCTTACCCGTAAAAGATTTTAATCATTGGATATATATATATGAGACGACTGATGAAGAAAAATATGATCCGGATCTTGATTTGATCATTAATCAACAAGTGGTACGGGTAGGTTTTTCTGGCGATAACATATATGATGAATTTTTTGCTAATGAATGGCCGTCTGGAATTAGAAAAAATGATTATTTATTTACATTAGATTCAAGCTATAAAGAATATTTGGGAGAAGGTACTGTTGAAGAGGAACTTATAATTGCCTTTATTAATGAAGGGGTGTCACTATCTGAAGATGCAATTATTTCAGAAATAAAACAAAATTATTGGGAAATTAAAGATGAAGATAATATATACCTAATAGAAGATATTGATGTAGAACTAAAAATATATAAAAGTTTTTGGAGAAAAACATACTTGCTATGGATGGAAAAGAAGTATGCTGGTGCTGTTGCGGCGGGTGAAGACGCAAATATGTACGAGGCATGGACATGGACAGAATATGCTTATAAAGAGCAGGGTAAAAAAGCATGGAGACATACAGAATTTGAACCTCTTGAACAACTACTAGAAATGTTCAAAGAATTTCTTCCTTAGGATACGGTTATATTTCCGAAAATTAGTTAAGTGGTGTGATAATATTAAAAATGGAATATATTTAGTATGTATAGTTGTGATAGTTTTACTGCTTGTAAGTTCCTGTGGATGTATAGATTCTGGGAAAAATACACATTTTAATAAAAAATATGTGAGTTTAATTGTATTTGAAGATTGGCCTGATTACGATGAGATTGCAGGAATAAACTATACATATGCAAAACTATTACTTGAAAAAAATGGATATAAAGTTGTGACATATTTAGATAAGAATTACGATCCGAAAATTATTGATTATGGATTATACGCTAGAGAATATATTGACGATTTCCCACATTTGCAAATTTCAATAGGTGCATGGGTGGATAATGGCACTAAAATTGGAAATTTACATGTTTCGTATAGGCCTCTCAATTCAGAGCATCATAATCCAAATAATTTAGATAATACTAAACAATATGTTAAAGAGAGAGCAATCGAAGTAACTCAAATTTGCAATTTGACAGTAGATTGGGATTACGCGGTATTTAGTGTGGATTATAGCCATTAGATTTGTCGCCATATTGGTTTTTTGAGACGACCTAGATAATGAATATGATGTGAACCCGCACGATACCGAGGGCATCGACATTTTCGATGCGGATATTGATAATGATGGCTGGCGCGATGTGGATGAGATGAGTGCTGGGGAAGGCTCGGAATTTAACCCGGGCGTTGATG
>CBFDAW010000604.1:0-2661 GCA_965602865.1 uncultured Thermoplasmata archaeon | reverse complement strand
GCCACCTGGAATTGGTTTAACGGTAAGTCCGGTAGGAATTACAGGTGGTATAATATCGATGAGATAATAGGAAACAACTTCAGATATTCCTGATGATAAACCAACTTTATCCCATGCTTGGATCCTATAATAATAACATGTCTGATCGTCCAAATCCTCATCCAATGTCCAGTTTTGCGGGTGTGTTATATTAAATATAGGATTCCATACACCTGATTTATTTGAATATACCGTGTAATCCACAGTATCCAAGTTTAGGTTCCAATAGATATTTAATGTATTAGTTTCGGGTACCCTGGTGACCTTTAAACCTGTTGGAACAGGCGGAGCAGTAATATCATGATAAAAAATCTCAGTGTGTGATGTGCTCATATCAATATCTGATCGTTCTACTTCCCAGAGTTCATCAAACATCTTTTTTACTTTAATTGTAGTTTCATTTTCGGTTGCAATATAATTATGGTTATACACCCGATCTGTTACCGTAATTTGTCCTATCCGTCCATATGCATTTGTTGTGTTGCCTGAGCCTCCAAATCCTGGTGTGCCATATGTTTGCGCATTGTTATCTCTCACCTCTACATCTACTCCTGAGATCGGTGTAATACCATCATCATCGACCATTTGAACATCCAGATAGTTCTTTACGTTTAATACGCCACCACCATTTTGTGTTACTTGAACATTTTTGAAACTACTATTTATGGCAGTAATTTCTCCATCATTAATAACTTTGAAGTCATAACTACCTGAAGCAGTAGTAATTGTCGAATTAGTAATAATTGCAGAATTTCCATTTAAACAAAATCCATGAGCATTTGTATTCGTTGTGGTGATATTACAATTTGACACATAAGTATTGATCGAATCTGCAATCGAAATACCATGCCCTTCCACCCCTGTTGTATATATTGTATTATTCGAAAGAGCGTTATTATTTGCAGAGTCATCTATATAAATTCCATGCATATTCGATCCTTTTGTGTTTATAATGTTATTTTTAATATTATTATCATTTACTAAATAATGTAAATAAAGACCATAACCACTTTGTTCTGAGGTATTAACTGTGTTTCTAATTATATTGTTATTATTTGCTTTCCATCGTAAACGTATGCCATGGCCATTCGAACCTTTGACATTTATAATATTATCTATTATATCATGATAATGAGCATTACGATATAAATAAATACCTTGGCCATATGCTCCAGAGGTATTTATAATATTTTCAATTACTTTATGTCTATATGCTAAATTATTTATAAAAATACCGTACCCGCCACCATAGGTACTTATTCGATTTTTCTCTATATAATTATCTGTACTTTGATCTCCTAAATAAATACCGTCGCCTCTTGAACCAAATGTATTTATGGTATTTCCGGTAACATTGTCAGCACCACAAAACTGATAAAGAATACCATATCCTCTCTCACCAAAAGTAGTTATAGTGTTATCTCTCCAATAACAATAAGATGAATGTATAGAGGATATAATACCATATCCATATTGACCATATGTAGTAATAGTATTATTTATATTATTATTATATTCTGAATACTCACTGAGAGAGAGACCATATCCTCTTTCACCGAAGGTTGTTATTTTGTTATCCGTTAAAAGATTATTCGAGGGACCCAAATATTCATCACCAAAACCCCTTAGAGAAAGTCCAATTCCATTTTTTCCAGCCATTTTTATATCGTTTTTTTTGATATTATTATTATTAGAACTTTTATAGAGAAAAATACCATACGTTCCCTCACCTGTTGTATTTATAGTATTATCAATCAGATTGTTATTTGAAGAATCATATTGATATATTCCATATGCGTGGTCACCAGATGTATTGATAATGTTATTCGTAAGATTGTTATTTGAAGATTGTAATAAATAAATACCAAACATAGTGTTTCTTGTGATTTTAATGTCATTGTTCGTTAAATTGTTATTCTTAGAATAATGGAGATTGATTCCATTGAAGCTAAAAGTATTATCTATTACTTCTGAGTTTTCGGAAAAACCCATAAGGACACCAGCGTTGGTGAAGTTCTGGTTGGAAATATCCATATATGTGCAATTAGCGATAATCACCTCGCCGGCATCAGTAGGTACACTTACTCCATTAGTGTCACGGTAATAATAGACAGGCTTGGTGTTTACCATATTTAAAGTGTCAATAGCGTGGGTGTTCCAATAGTCAATTGAATTCCCGGAGATCTCTATGCCAGTACTAGTCATATTGTTTTCTGATAAATTTGTATATTTTGTACTATAGAGGCAGATGCTATCTCCAGAAGCGTTTATAATATTGCCTATTAGCTCGTTATTAATTGAATCTTTTTGTTGAATGCCCCGTCCATAATGTATATTCATGATATTATATGTTATATTGATATTTAAAGACATACGAATGTAAATGCCGTCCCCACTCTGCCCAGATGTGTTGATAGTATTATCAGTTAGATTGTTATTATTCGAATTTAGAATTAGCCAAATTCCGCCTCCATTCTGCCCCGATGTATTGATAATGTTATTTATTAGATTGTTATTTGAAGACTCATATAAATAGATGCCATAACCATTCTGCCCAAATGTGTTTAATTCATTGTTTATAAAATTGTTATAATTCGAAGAATCATATAGATATATGCCATA
>CBFDAW010000603.1:0-2663 GCA_965602865.1 uncultured Thermoplasmata archaeon | reverse complement strand
CATTTCTTCCTCGAGTGATTGCGTCTGAGCCTGGGCAAAAGGTGATTCCGGAATTGCAGGCTCTTCTTTCTGCAATCCTTCCGGCGCAAATTCTCCCCCGAGTATATCGTCGGCAGCGGGCGGTAACTGCGGCTGGTCGGTGAGTGCAGACCCGGGTAGACCTCCTACTGAAGGTTGTGCTTCTGCAAGAGCCATAGATTGAACGGGTTGTGGCTGAAGACCTGCTTGAGCATAAGCCTCCATACCCATGCCTGCGCCGGCATCTGTAGTATACGGTTGAGCCTCCAACTGTTGCATCAACGGGGTCTGGGAATCATAACCATATTGTTGTTGTTGAGCCATCATTTGCTGTTGATATTGCATCATCATTTGTTGATACTGCTCGGGGTATTGCTGCATTAACTGTTGCTGGTACGCTTGATACTGCGCCATCATCGCCGGGTCCTGACCATAAGCTGCTGCCTGCTGTGCCATGTAATTATATTGTGCCATCAATTGCGCCTGCTCGGCTTCAGCAGCGGCGGCGGCTTCCTCCTCCGCCCTCTTCTTCTTTTTCTTGATCATCATAAAAGCTAGGAGAACTAATATAATTACAATAACTACTATTACTATTACAACATATAAGACAGAAACGCCGCCAACCGATCCTAAGGCTAATCCACCCTCATCGTCTTTTTCTTTTGATTCAGGTTTAAAGACTTGAATTGACACCGTTGAAACATTAGTAGCCCCGTTACCGTCATCAACAGTTAAGGTTACTACATATGTCCCCTCCTTCGGATAGGTCCAATCTATTCCTTCATAACCTCTGGCATCCTCAGTGATTCCATCTGAATCATCGAAATCCCAGGAATAAATTAAGTTATCCCCATCGGGGTCCGTGACATTATCGGCTTCGAATTTCACCGTCAAATTTTCTTTTACATACTTGGTGTTTCTATCGGTATCGACAATCGTCACTTCAATTTTGGATTTCGGCGGTGGATCATTAATATTTTCCACGGGGATACGAAGGATTAGTAAACTTTCATCTTTAGATTTATCCTTGATCGTAATATTAATCCAAAGCTCACCAAATCGTCCTGCCCTCTGATCCAGCATAACAGTAACTTCCTTGGTCTCTGAGATCTCATCCCCGTTTCCGGCATCGCCCGTATCTTTTTCCGCCAGTAAATCTTTCTTTTCATTTTTCGTTCGATTCTGAATCTCAAAATCGAACTCAATTTCATCGTTAACATCTACATCAATAGCATTAATCTCAAAAGTATATAATCCACCCTCAGTTCCTTCGTAAACCGAGCCGTAACTCCCCAGGTCAAGAACTTGTTGTTGTATTGGATCAAGATCCAAGGTTTGAGTGCCAAAATAATATACGCTGAATATCGGGGGATCATTTATGTTTGCAACATTAATTTGTAACTCTATTGTTGTATCTTCATTTTCTCGATCGGTTACCGATAATTGTGCCGTAAAGGTCCCAACATCTGCATTTTCGGGTAAAAATGAGATCTCGACGATCTTTTTAGGTGTATCACTGATTGTCTTCATAGTAAATCTATCGGAAGGCATAATCGATACGGTTATCCGTTCTTCACTGTTATTAAGCAGTAGATCTTCATCTTCGGCATAGACCGTAAAATTGAAATATTGATCTTCAATCGCGTTCCCGGAGATCGTGATAGATGTGGCATCCGAGGAAATGATCTGAGCAAATTGTGGAGTGGTTATCTCTGTAAACATAGGTTTATCGTTCACATTCTTTACCTCAAGTCTGAATGTGTACTTGGCAAGGTAGTTTTCCGCTCCAGTATCATTAACAATAATTTTTAGATAATATTCACCAACATCCTTATTAAGTGGCACGAATGACACTTTACCGGTTTTCTCCTCGATCGAAAAGAATGAGGCATAATCTTCAGTACTATTACACGAATACTTCAATAATTTATCATCTCCACGTTCTATCGGGTCCCACGCCGTTATCGTAAAGTTGGCCCACTGGTCCTCTAAACAGGTTAATTTTCCTTTCTCCACCGTAGGCTCAGGGTCCTGGAGTTTCCATTTAGTTGTATCATTGATTTTTGGCGGGTCATTTACCTCTAGGACCTCCACGAGAAAGCCCTCGTTTAAAAAACCGCCATAATCGTCCGTGGCATTTAACAAGATATAGGAATAACCGTTTTGATTTGGTTTAGTCTCGAGTTCCAATGTATTATTCGTTGAAATAATTCTGGCAATCAAACTTGAACTTTCATAGGCTCCTGTTAGGGTCCACTCCCAGCCATCGTGAATATAGATTTCTAGGTCATCATCATCGGGGTCACTAAACAAGCCATCTGGAGAAAATATTGGATGATATTCCAGGTCTAAATATCTTTTTGAAGAGTCCTCATATATATCATAGAAATAAATTGCATTCTCTACTTCTGGGGGGTGATTTGAAATATAATCGATTTCAAGTTTGGGGTGGTCAGAACTGGTTGAATAATCTGAGCTTCTGAAATATTTCAAAAACTGATGGTTTTCATCTCCAATAAGGACCATTCCATTATTTGTTATTGATCCATCCAGCCAAGCTTTTACAATTACCTTTGTTTCCAGATCAGTTGTCCATCCATATGCAGTAGGTGTTAGCCCAGAGCCAGAATAACTAGTATCATAAT
>CBFDAW010000602.1:0-2663 GCA_965602865.1 uncultured Thermoplasmata archaeon | reverse complement strand
ATTATTCTTCAACCAGGTAAGGTTATATTGAATAACTGGTGAAATATCGAGAACCTTCACTACGGTTAATATGTTCATAGGAACATTGAAAATTATGATCACTGAAGTATTCACTGCAATATCAGTACTATTTTGAATAGGAATAGTTGAAACAATCATTGGTTGCTCAGGAACTATAAGGGTAATTGCCCATGTTTCTCCAGAGAATGGCGAGGTATTATTCGCTTCATCAAAAGCTTTGATAACGAAAAAATATTTTGTATTTTCGGTTAATCCAGTTATATTATAATCTAAATTTTTAGTTTCTCCGAAGAAATTATATGTTTTATTTACACCTGATCTAGATTGATTTGTATAAATTCTGTAACCTTGTACATCGTGATCTTTACTTTTATTCCAAGTTAGCATAATCTCAGATTCGGAAATAGCCTTTGCTTTTAAATCTGTTGGGGGTTCTGGTGCTAGATAGTCCCTGTGGATAACTTTTACAGGTACAGAATATATGGAGGGCAATATCTCTTGATAGCAAGCTCTTATCTTAAAATAATATGTAGACCCATTTACTAAACTCTTGTGTGAAAAGATATACCAAGCTTTTGGGTGAGTAACATTCGAAATTATTTTCCAATCTTTAGTCTCAGGATCATCCCAAGTAATATCATAACCCAACGGATTATCTGGATTTAAATCCCAAGAAATATTAAGCGCGTCACCACCTGGAACCGGTTTTACAGTTAATCCGCTGGGGATTACAGGTGGTGTTATATCAGTTAGGTAATAGTTGACCGCCTCGGAAAGCTCTGAGGATAAATCTACTTTATCCAATGCTTGGATTTTATAATAGTACCAGGTTTTATCGGGTAAGTCCTCATCCAAAGTCCAATTTTGTGGATGTATTACATTACTTAATATTTCCCATTGACCTGTTTTATTTGAATATAATTTATATTTAACTGTATCTTGGTTTAAGTCCCAGGAGATATTAAGTGAGTTTGTATCAGGTACACGAGTGACTTTCAAACCTGTTGGGATAGATGGTGCGGTTACATCATGATAAAAAATCTCAGTGTGTGATGTGCTCATATCAACATCTGAGTGTACCACTTCCCAAAGATTAGTAAATTCTTTTTTAACTTTTATCTGAGTAATATTTTCTGTTGCATAATTACTATAATAATACCAGCAATCGGTAACTATAATAGATTCTGTCCTTCCATTTGAATTTGTAGTACTATCTGAACCACCATACCCTGTACTAGCATAGATTTGGACATTGTTATCTCTCACTTCAGCATCAACATCTGAAATTGGAGTGATGCTATCATCGTCATATACTAGAATCGTAAGATAGTTTTTAACTTTAAGTATTCCACCGCCATCAGAGGTTACACTAACCGTAGTGAAACTACAATTAGTTGCGATAATTTCTCCTTCATTAATAGTTATAATGCCATAACTGCTCGGATTTGTTAAGATAGTCGAATTAGTTATTGTTGCGGATTTACCCTTTAAATATAATCCATTTGAGTTTGTACCGATTGTTGTAATATTGCAATTCGATAAATAGGAATTATCTGAATCATAAATATAAATTCCATGTCCATTTTCATTTTTAGTTTTAATATTGTTCCTAATTAACTCGTTTTGATTTGAATTCTGATATAGGAAAATACCATATGCACCGCCTGAAGTATTTATTCTATTCTCAATCATTTCGTTATTTGAAGATTGTTGAAAATAAATACCATCACCTCGCGAGCCGAATGTATTAATGGTATTGGAAGTCAATGTGTTATCTAAAGAATTGTATTGATAAATACCATACCCTCTCACCCCAGAAGTATTTATGATATTATTTAATAAATTAATATTCAAAGTCTTATAAATATAAATGCCATAAGCATTTTGATCTGAAGTATATATTTGGTTGTTAATAATGTTATCAACTATTGATCGATATACATAAATGCCATATGCTCTCTTGCCAAATGTATTTATTGTATTATTGGTAATTTCATCAGTCATAGATGGTCCAGCTGCAGGGTCGCGCCAAATTACAATCCCCCATCCATTATCTCCAGAAGTATTTATTGTATTATTCGATATGCTTATAACATAAGAAGCTTCCAAAGCAATACCACACCCATTCTCACCAGATGTAGAGATTTTATTCTTTTCTATATTATTATATAAGGAAACTTCACCAACATAAATTCCCCATGCATTTTTACCAGCCAAATTAATTGTATTACTACTTAAATTGTTATAAAAAGAATTAGATGTTAAACTAATACCTTCCGCATCATGTCCAAAAGTATTGATTTGATTATTTGTTACATTATTCCTCGACGAATAGTCAAGTGATATACCGATTCCATAACTTACAAGGGTAGTTATTTTGTTGCCTCTTAGATTATTGAATTTTGATGTACGAAGTGAAATGCTACTACCACTCATAGAAAAAATTACATTGTTTATAAGATTATTATTGTTTGAATACCAATTCAAATTTATGCTAGAGTATCCTATTATTGTGTTGATTTTATTATTTATTAGAATATTATTTGAAGAACTAGATAAATGAATTCCGTACCCATATGAACCTGAAGTATTAATATAATTATTTTTTAAAATATTATATGAAGAGCTAAATAAATAAATAC
>CBFDAW010000601.1:0-2670 GCA_965602865.1 uncultured Thermoplasmata archaeon | reverse complement strand
GGAAAATTGACTATTATAGCAATTTCTTCTACGGGAACGATTCATTAAAATGGTACACGCAGGTGCCGAACTATCGAGAGATAGATTACGAGAATTTGTATAACGGTATCGATTTGCGATATTACACGAATGAAAACGGTTTAAAATATGATTTCATTGTACACCCGAGTGCAGATGCACACCAGATTAGAATAAAATATGAAGGTGCGGAGGGGTTAGAAATCGATGAACAAAACAAATTAATAATTACAACATCAATCGAAGATGTTGTGGATGGTGAACTTTTTATTTATCAAAATTTCGACGGCATAAAGAACAGAATTAATGGCAGATTTATAAAATACAACGATTTTGAATATGGTTTTGAAATATTAGAAGATTATGATAATTCGAAAGTATTAGTAATCGACCCAGAGTTAGAATATTCAACGTATATTGGTGGTTTTTCTGTTGATGCTAGTAGGAGTATTGAATTAGACTCGAAAGGAAATGCATTCGTGACGGGAACAACTAAATCACCAGATTTTCCTAATACAACTGGTGCGTTTGATACCACATTTAATAGTAATAATGAAGTTTTTGTTTTAAAACTTAACCAAAATGGGTCCACACTTATTTATTCAACATTTATTGGTGGAAGTTATGATGGATGGGTTTTTAGTTCCATTGCAGTAGATTTGATTGGTAATGCATTCATAACAGGTGGAACAATGTCTGAGGATTTTCCTATAACACCCGGTGTATATGATACATCATATAATGGTGATTGTGATATTTTTATACTCAAACTTGACCCAACTGGGTCAACACTTATTTATTCTACATTTATAGGCGGAATTTTGACAGATTGGAGCTTTGACATTGCATTAAATTCAAAAGGGGATGCATTCGTGACAGGGTGGACAGTATCAACAGATTTTCCAACAACAATAGGAGCATTTGATACAACATTCAATGGTGGTCATGATATTTTTATCCTCAAACTTAATCCGAACGGCTCAAATCTTGTTTATTCTACATATATCGGAGGGTACCTTGTTGACTGGGGACATAGTATTGCAATTGATTCCAACGGTAATGCATATATGACTGGTTGTGTAGACTCACCCGATTTCCCAACTACCCCCGGTGCATACGACACCACTTATAACGGCAACTGGGATGGCTTTGTGCTCAAGTTAAACCAAACCGGTGAATCGCTCCTATATTCTACATTCATCGGCGGAAGTGGTACAGAGTTCTGTGATCCTGGTAAAAATATTAGATATTCTGGTATTACACTCGATTCTAATGACAATGCGTATGTGACTGGAGGTACCAACTCTATAGACTTTCCAATTACGACTGGGGGATATGATACTTCACATAACGGTAATAATGATGTTTTCGTTCTTAAGCTTAACCAAACCGGTTCAAAGCTTATGTTCTCAACATTTATTGGAAGTAATGGCTCAGAATGTGGGTATGATATTGCTTTAGATGCGATTGGAAATATATTTGTAACCGGTTCTACCGAATCATCAAATTTTCCTACCACACTGGATGCGTACGACAGATTCTTGAATGGGACGATGGATGTGTTCCTATTACAACTCGCCCCAAACGGGTCACTGCTCTCATATTCTACTTTAATAGGCGGTTCATCTCAAGAGATAGGTTTAATGACAGAGTTAGGTTATGAGATTGCATTAGATGCAAGAGGGAACGTATTCGTAACAGGCTGGACATACTCATCAGATTTTCCTACTACACCGGGAGCTTTCGATAGATCATATAGTACGAATTGTGACTCTTTTGTTTTTAAATTCTATTTCCCGCCGTCCATTAATATTACTTCACTTTCATTAATTAAATATGACAAGTTAACGATCGTTGTTTATTCTCGACTTTGTTCGTACACATTCAGGGTCACCATAGCAGATACAGTATCATTATCCGATTTAGGTATAGTCCGTTTAAGCCTCGACACGCTCGGGACCAATATTAAGTTATTTTGGAACCGTGCCACCGGACAATTCTCAAAGCTTTTCGATCCAAATAATTATGTTACTCTTGAGCCTTCAAGTAGGGCTTATAACGATTCTTGGAATAAATGGACGGTAGATTTCAATGTAACATTCAATTGGAACTACCCCGATGAGAACTTCAACGATGTTCAAGCCTATGCAACCAGCGCACTCTTATCACCAGCATGGCTCAATGCTACTGATATTTATCGCGTGGAGAACGACCTCGTATTCAACGGTACATTATCGGTTACTAACGAAAACAATAAAAGCATTGCAAATGGCGCGCTGGTGTGTGGTGCTGAAAAGCTAAATTGGACCGGTTTGAAGGTGGTATACGAAAATACTACAAATGTATATCCACCTGATGACGAAGTCGATATCGCGATTTGGAATCAAGCCGGAAATTCATGGTCGGGTTCACCGTTAGCAGGCGAGAACTTTACGATTCAAACAATTACGGCTCAGGCAACGGATTTGGATGGTGATATGCATGTCATAAACATAACCGGTATCCCACCTGAGTGCGATGCAACGAATATAACATTCACTATCAAGATCGACGGTGATAACGTAACATTCTCGGCTCCGACACCAAACAACACAACCTGGCAGACCATTTCTGATGTCCCCGTCAGCGTGAATATAACAGATATTGGCGGTG
>CBFDAW010000600.1:0-2675 GCA_965602865.1 uncultured Thermoplasmata archaeon | reverse complement strand
CATCTGGGATGGTCAATGATTTTTTAAATCTTTCAGTCTCATCAGGTAGATAATATCCCCGAGAGATAGAAATGAATTCATTGGTTCCATTATCCGCAATTGCTTTCTTTCGTGCTATTTCTATAAAATTGTTTCTCCCGAAATTTACCTTTTCTGCGCGTATCGTTTCGAATTCGACCATATTTAGCCCCCTATTAAGGCATGGGTTCAATCCGTTCATTGTATTTAAAATTTTTTGGAATTGATGAATATTGATGAATATTTATTCGGGATAGAAAGGTATTTATCTTTTGTTTTCTATTTCTAATTCTAGCTTTGGATATTTGCGGTGGAAATTAAATAGAGATGAAAGTTTCCGGTTCCTCGATCATCCTAGAAGCCATTACCCAATTTATTGTAATTCATAAAATTAATTTCAAGATTGAAACAACATTTATTATTATCTAGTGGAGTATGTGATATTATGGATGAGAATATAAAACCCGTTACAAAGCCCGATGCAAACCCAATGGATATCGCAAAAAATGTAGCAAAAGAGATAAGTTCTGAAATTAAAGATAGCCATATCAGCACTTTAGTATACGACCTGCCCACTGCCGAGGAGTTCTCAGGCGGGAAAACTACCATTCCTATCTTTGTGGTGGTGAACAAATTCGACAGCACCGTGGCAACTAAACTCGCGTATATCGCGCAAAAATGGAGTAAGAACGGCATAGAAGGACCGTTCATTGCGGAGATTAACGACTTGAAGGGTATGGAGGACAGTGTCCCTGACGAGCTGTGGAACGTTTCGAGGAATTATATGGTACTTGAGGGTACCGATGTCTTGAAAGAGATACCGCAATTTGATAACGAATACCAACGCGCCCAGGCGGAACTGGCAATTCGGCGGTATATTTTTACGCTGCGCTGGACACTACCGCAGGTGCTTTACAATAGTTTTCAACTCAAGTGCTATATGAACAACCTGGCATTTTACTGTCAGCTTTCAATACAATTATATCACCGGGTCATTAAATCGGATGTCCGCACACCAGAAGCGCATATCGATAAATTCTACCAAGAGTTCCCGCAAAGCAAGCTACCACTTGAGACGCTATTGAACCATGTCTATAATAACGAACCGATGGAGAGCGAATCCATAGAACTGCTTACCAATACAATCGACTCTGTCTTGCAAACGATATTAAAAAAGATTGACGAGATGGGGAACAAAACTGAGAGTAATGAATCTATTTAAAAAATGCGTTTGTTTGTATATTGTTCATAAAGCATTTTTTATTACTATTGTCGTTTCCGCCTGTGGTCAAAGAGCGCTACTAGCACGATTGCGATGGCTGCGAGCATTATCATCGCCTCGAACCCCGGTGAGCCACCACCAGATTTGTCGCCCTTCTTTTTGAGATGATGAATAGTGATTTTCACCTCGTCAATGTTATCGTCCTCGTGTTCTTCGTAGATCTTGTTCAATGGATCAACGGTTATTGTAAATGTATATTCCACCTCGCTATTATGCTCTTGTTCGAGGTATTCCCAAAGGAATGAAAAGGTTTCATTATTTTCTCCATCCGTCGGTGGGATGAGTTTTGCGCTTGTCGGGTAGTTTGCGGTGAGGTTATCATCATGGACTATAACTCCGAACTCGTCTTCATGTGTGATATTCAACCAGATATTCGATGGTTCTAGGTCGACCTCACTGTCGCCAATATTATCAATGGAAACCTTGAACTCGATAGCTAATTGGTCGAAATTATCATCCTTCACCGAGATATAGAATAAATTATCATGCTCATAGTCGCGCTGGATTGGAAAGGCATTGTAATAGTCATAGAATTCAAAGTTATCTGCACCGGAATCTTGCTGTATGTCTTTAAACCTCAGGTTGGGTTTTCTGATGTCGAACTTGAACGTAACAATATTGTTATCGGATTCGTCTTCCAATGGATTGAGTATCTCGTCGCCCGAGCTCTCGATTATAAAATC
The DNA here is from genome assembly GCA_965602865.1 of uncultured Thermoplasmata archaeon. Taxonomy (GTDB): domain Archaea; phylum Thermoplasmatota; class Penumbrarchaeia; order JAEHCK01; family JAEHCK01; genus CBFDAW01. Next base: position 692 of record CBFDAW010000600.1, on the reverse strand, counting down.
GACAATATATGAACCAACCTCGATGTCTATTGGGATATAAACATCAAATTGCACTTCTTCTTCTCCGTATTTCGGGACATTTGTGACATCGTAATTACTCACGTTAACAGATTGAATACCCACCTCTGTATCTTGCGAGATGATAGCAAATCTCCAATCAATAATGTCATCTGACTCGTCCAGCTCATCGTCGTATGTTAGTGCGATCTCATCACCGCCGTTCCCGTGGTTTTGAACTTTGATGATGAAGCTTTTTTTAATAAAATCTTCTTCTTCGTCTGTGTAATTGTTCGGGTCGATGGTGAAATTGGTTTGCTGATCATCAATATCGCCTTCGGTCTGACACTTTACCTGGTAGAACTGGTTCACCTTCACGGATAGCTCCACGGAACCGTGGAGCGCTTCATCTTCCTTTAGCTCTACGGTCAGATTATGATAACCTGCCAGCGTATGCTCACCAGCAGTCACTTGTAACCTAACATCATCGTTTAGCACATTCGGTTCCAAAGTGGTTACGTATTTTTTGTCAGTGATCACTTTACCACCCGTGTAAAAGTTTGCTAGACCGGCACCGGCACCGCTGAATGAAAGTGTAACCTCCACATTCTCGTCACCGTTGGTTTTGTTCAAGATTTTTAGCAGGAACTCGGCGGTCTTTTCAACATCGATCGTTGCCGAGGGAATATCACAGG
>CBFDAW010000599.1:0-2686 GCA_965602865.1 uncultured Thermoplasmata archaeon | reverse complement strand
GCCCTCGCCCTTCGGCATCACATTTGGTCGCACGGTCGCCATTTGCGGGCGCGTATACGGGCATACAATGTCCGCCATGATATTACCACCAAATGCGGGGCGGGTCTGTAATAATAATCCGTCCTGTATTGACAACCCGGTACAATCCGCCGTTAGACCAAGCTCGAGTGTAGCTGCAACACGTGGGGCTAGATCGCGACCTAGATGCGTGGCGGGGTACAATAGAATATTCGGATTATATTTTGAAATAAGCCCGGTTATTACACTTGAATATGCATCGGTATTGTATTGCCCTAACAGCTCATGCTCCACGAGGATCACTTTATCTGCCCCGTACGCCGCCAGCTCCTTGGCGAGGGGGTCGATATTTTGCCCAAGTAGCACTGCGTATAACTCCTGTCCCAGCTCTTTCGCTAGCTCAACGCCCTTAGTTAGTAATTCAAAAGTGACATTCCGTATCTTCCCTTCATCGGTAACCTCTGAAAAGACCCAAACACCAGTGTATTTCGAAAGGTCCACATCTTTGACCTTTCGTTCGATAGTGATCGCTTCTTCAGGACAGACCTGGACACATGCACCACACATGGTGCAGCCGTCGCCTATCTGAGCTTTTTTATCTACAATGGTAATCACCGCAAACGGGCACGCTTTCACGCATTTCTGGCAGCCAGTACACACTTCATGATTTACTTCGATCATTATTAACGCCTCCTCTGCACCTCACACCAGGTTATCCTTCATAAGGTGATCAACCAATTGTTTAACTGCGTTCTCTGGCGTATCTTCAATCAAAATCCCTTTCTCATGTTTGGGTGGTGGAAATACTCGTTTAACCTGTGTTGGTGAGCCGTTCAGACCAAGTCTATCAGGGTCGCCATCGATGTTCGAAATGTTCCATTCCTCGTAAGGTTTATTCTTCGCTTTCATGATCTTGGAGAACGGCGGGTTCGTGGGGACGAAATCAGAGGGTGTTATTACCGTAAGCAAAACTGGCAGCTTGGCTTCAATTACTGCATACCCCTCACCCGTTTGACGATGTGCAATGATCCGTTTTTCTTCTACCGCCATTTTTTCCACATATGTAACCTGCGGCATCCTTAGACATTGGGCAAGCTCGGGACCCACCTGACCGGTGTCACCGTCTATTGCCTGAAGACCGCATAATACGAGCTTGACAGCTTCCAATTTCTTGATTGCCAGGGATAATGTTAATGCCGTTACCCACGTATCCGCCCCTGCAAATGCGCGGTCGGTAAGCAGTATTCCACGATCGGCGCCCAGGGCTAAGCATTTCATTATTTCTGTGCGTGCTTGCGGCGGACCCATGGACAGCGCAATGAGCTCGGGTTTATCATTCTCATCACCTTCACTTAACAGCTCACGGAGGCGTACACCTTCTTCCATTGCGAACTGGTCGAATGGATTGATGATACTGGGCACACCTTCGCGGATCAAAGTGCCGGTTTTTTCATCGACCTTCACCTCGGTCGTATCTGGTACCTGTTTAATACAGACTACGATTTTCATGATTATCACGCTTTGAATTACTGCGGCTTGAATGGTAAATTTCATCATAGACCTAAGTCTAGAGGTTCAAGAATTATATTTTCAGACTAAAGTATGGATTACCGTTAGAATTATTTGTATGCAATAAATTCTTTACCTAACAGCTCGCGACCGATTATGAGCCTCATGATCTCGGAGGTGCCTTCTGCCCAGCCAAAGCTGCGTATTGCTCGTAACGCTTTTTGTTCATTACATTCGAGCGAGTAACCGAATGCACCTTGGACTTGCATGGCGAAATTGATTGCTTCGAAAGACCAGATAGGTGCCCAGAGCTTGGCTACTGCGATATGTTTACTTACCTCGAACCGTGTGGCTTTACCGGCTTTCTCCTGGTCCATGACCCTTAGTGCCTTATACGACCAATCTCGGCACATCATAAGTTTAGACCAATGTTCGGCAAGCGGGAACTGGATACCCTCGTACTTTGCTAACGATGTTCCGAAAGCTTTACGCTGTTTAATGTATTCCATTGCGTTTTCGAGTGCCTTGAGTCCCGCACCGCAGCACACGCAAGCGATGATACCGCGTGCTGCTTCATATCCCTCATGGACAATATAGAAACCTTTGTTCTCCTCGCCAATTAGGTAATGCTTTGGGATCTTGACATTATCGATATTGAATCCGCCAGTGGACATGCCCTCACGACCCATCTCACGATCCAATGAGATTTCGATGCCATCAATGTCTTTCAACGGCAGATAAAACAAGGTACAGCCACGGACACCTTTATCTAAGTCCTGGCGTGCCAGGGTGATATGCCCACCACCATATTCTGCAGCCTCTCGGATACCGCTGATATAATTCTTAGCACCGTTCACAATATATCCATCCTCCGTAGGCTTAATGGTAGTGATCATTGCACCAAGATCCGAGCCGGTATCCGATTCGGTCGTCGCAATACCGCAGAACAGCTCGCCCTTGGTCATCTTTGGCAATAGTTCTTGCTTGGCTTCCTCTGTACCGTAGAAAAAGAGCGACCTGCTCCATGAGGCGGGTACTAAAAAATAGACACAAGTGGACCCTGTCGGGTCGACGCGTGCCAACTCTTCGCCGACTATACCGGCGGTTACCATATCGAACCCCGGACCACCATATTCCTCTGATACGGTCGGGCAGAACA
>CBFDAW010000598.1:0-2693 GCA_965602865.1 uncultured Thermoplasmata archaeon | reverse complement strand
CGGGTGCTGATTCATATTTGTTTAATCAGGATCGGGGTTAATATTTTTTAATTAATGGAAAATTTTCCGTATTTAATTAATTAAATTTCTGGGTATTTGGGTTTTGAGTTTGGAGGTTGGGATTTTACCTAGCAATTAGAAATCAATCGTTTGAGGGTTCGGTTGGTTTTTCCCCCATCCCTCGTGCCAGTGATTACCAACACAAATAAATTATAACGGTCTCACCAACGATTATTATCATATTAATATCGCAGTCTACTCACACCTCTATGGACACTCGACTAATCATCAACAACTCATCCAATACCCCCAGCCTTCAACCTTATAAATCACATTCCCCAACTGAATTTTTCCTTCCGCTTGATCTTTATAACCTTATCCAGAACCTCTTTCTCATCCATACTTAATTCAGTATCACTTAAGGATTTAACATGCATCTCTGGAATATCCACATATAAAATATCCTCAACCTTGAACTGCCTACCAACCGTCGCATTTGGAATTGAGATAGCCACTTCATTACCCATAATGCTCTCTTTCAGGCTCTGATTCTCACTCTGGATACTTTTAATCTTTCCGATCACTCGACCGTCCTCACGCAATAATCCCTGTCCAGGCCTAATACGACCCGCTAATACTCGAACACCTACCACCGCTGGTTTACTTACTCGAAATACACAATCGGGTAATATCTTTATCATCCCGGGATATATCAATTCACCACGTTTTTGGGTTTCCAGTTTTTGTTTCTTCTTTTTATACCATTCTTGATAATCTTCTACAAGTTTATATATTACATCCCCCTCGAATACCTGGACATCTTGACCCTCACCAACATCTAATTCAGTCTTTGCTTCAGGGGTGATTTTGACATTGAAAGCGAACACCACCTTACGCAATGGATCATTAATCGTGGCAGCATTTACAATATCGCGTCTAGATATATCACCCACCTCGGCTTCTTTAATCTGAAACTCCAAATTCTTTAATTCGAAGGCGATCGCCTCTAGTGAACCAATCGCATCAGCCTTTACAATCACACCGTCTTCTGCTGTTTCGATTCCAATTTGGAGTTCTTTCTCAACTTCCTGTTTCACTTTTTCGACGGAACCCAATGCTACTCGAACTGGTGCACCCGCAATTACACCGACCAAAGAGGGTGCGGAGATTTTAACACCTGCTGCAGCGGACACCTCATTGACTGAGTTGAATCTCTCTCTTGGATCCCGTATTTCATCCAATGGCTTCGGTTTCAGTTATGCCTTGACCTTTGTGACTAATGCCTTATTAGATGCTGTCCCAACCACAATTGTGTCATTCTTACGGATTATTCCGTTGAAGATTATGGTGTCGATCGTAGTACCCAAACCACGATCTTCTTTTACCTCAAGTATCGTCCCTTCACCTGACCCGTCCTCGGTCTCCAGCTGGGTTTCCAAAAACCGCTGGGCGAGACCAATCAGCACCATCAATAAATCCTGAATTCCTTCGCCTGTCTTCGCAGATATGGGTATTATTGCTACGGTCTTGGTAAAATCTTCAATTCGGTCATAACGCTCGGTCTGTAAATCCTCCTCATAAATCTGTCCTATCAACTTATAAAGCAAATTATCCAGAACTACTTTAACCTCTTCGATTTGTTGGTTATAACTATCTAAAAAAGACTGGTCATCCGATGGCTCCCAGCCATTGATCCGGTCAATTTTATTTGCAGCGATCACAAATGGAGTTTTATATTGTTTTAGGATATTAATGGATTCTATAGTCTGTGGTTTTAAACCCTCCGTTATATCTATTATTAATACGGCGATATCCGCCAGAACTCCACCACGAGCACGAAGTGTCGTGAATGCATGATGACCGGGTGTATCAATGAACAGTAACCCGGGTATCTTTATCCCTCGTGCTGTCAACTGATCGCCGCAAATTTTCTTTATTGTGTCAACAGGTACCTCGGTGGCACCGATATGTTGCGTAATCTTTCCTGCTTCTCGAGCGGCTACCGTTGTTCCGCGGATATGATCAAGTAATGATGTTTTACCATGGTCCACATGACCTAATACACTTACTATTGGCTGCCTAATTGTCATAATCTTAATCCACCAAATCAAATTGAGAAATCAAATTACGTTACAGATTGATTATATTGAACCCTACCTATTCATGTACCCAGGGCTCTTCGATCTTCTTATATGAAATAAACTCTGAATTATCGAAAAATAATGCAATCTCACGCTCAGCACTGGATTTAGAGTCTGAACCGTGGATGATATTTCGCCCAATCTCCTGCGCATAATCTGCTCGTATGGTACCGGGTACTGCAGACTGCGGATCAGTCGCACCAACCAACTTACGCACAAGCTCAATCGCATTGGAACCTTCAATTACCATTGGTACTACTGGCCCAGACGTAATATATGAAACCAACTTCTCGTAGAACGGTTTACCCGCATGTTCCGCGTAATGTGATTTCGCCAGGTTCTCGGAGATTATCATTAGTTTCATAGCTATTAGTTTAAGTCCGCAAGCTTCAAAACGTCTAATTACTTCACCAATTAAACCGCGCTGGATTGCATCCGGTTTTAACATTACAAATGTACGTTCCAAATTAGTACCTCCATTATATTCATTCATTATTTTTAACATAGAGATAACATTTTTAAATTTTCCTACATAAGAGAATTAGATATATA
>CBFDAW010000597.1:0-2693 GCA_965602865.1 uncultured Thermoplasmata archaeon | reverse complement strand
TAATACAACATTAATATCAACGACATTATGTTCCCTGGAATTGGGTTTTGCTACTATATCGATGATATTTTCAATTCTTGGTTCATACCGTAAACAATCCCGAACCAATGTCTCGATCACTCTATGTGTATCCTCAGTATTTGGTTCACCTATTACTGTTTCGAGTAAGGACCCATATTCGGGATGACCCAATTCCGTAAGTTCGCCACGGCGTGTGGATAATCTGTGCCTGATCCCTTGAAGCACGGTATCTTCCCCTTTTACGGTTCCCAAATCACCAGTCCGTGATACATCCAGGTCCGATTCTTGGAACCCGTCCTTGTTTATACTGACCTTGATCTTCAAATCCTTTCCAAAGCGATCTTTGTTACCATTCGACATAGCTATCCAAATCCTTTGATGATTTCAATTATTCTTTTTTCAATTTTTTTTATTCTATCTTCCAAATTCATTTCTACTAAGATAAAGGTTTCTAAGGATTATTTATCATTAAATAATTTTTCCATTTAGTCCCATAGCACCCGCCACCGGTCCAGGCGGCGACGGTGGCGGCGGCGCCACGCCGCCAGCACCCATTATATTACTAATCATGCTTGAGGCTTTCCAAGTAGTGAATATCGTGTTAAACGCGTTAGCAAAAGCATCAAATAGCGCATCCGATAAATTGTCAACCGTGCCTTTGCCCATGATCTGCAATATCATCATACCTTTAAGTGTTGTCGGAACCATCATTGCATCACCCGGTGACATGCCAGAAGCGACAGGTACCGGTACATTGGGTGATGGTGGCATGGTCGTTGAGCAAACGGCACCGCCGGGGAATGGGATACTCATATGAATATACCCGGACTCCCAGACACTCCACGCCTGACCAAGTGTTTTTGAGATAGCCTCTACATAATCTACATAAATTTGTTCTTTATTATCGCCAGATGCGGTGTCGATGTTCATTTTTATCATATCCGCCGACATCATGTTCATTCCCAGTAATCCACCCGGTGGCAAAATACCTATCGCCGCATTTATTATTACATTATTTATCATTGCCGAATTCTGCCAGTTACCCCACGCCTTACAGATCCCCGAGCAGACATTATCTATAAAACTTATCCACTGGTCTGAAATATCATTTGTTGCATCCACCTGGATCTTCTTCATGCTTGCGGGCTGGAATAGGTTCGTGGGTTTAGGTACCGCGGGTTTGAATTCATCTAATTTATCAAGAGGATTACTATCTTCTTTTTCGGCTTTTGTCTGGATATCTGTTAGCGGGTTCTCCGGAAGTACTATTCCCTTTGCCATAACCAGTCCTTGGACCATTTGTGAGAACATTTTTGCTTGAGGTGCGGGCATGGTTTATATCTCCTACTTTATAATCTTTCGTTTCAATTTACAATCACATCATTGGAACCGCCCTGAATGGCGCCGTTTCCACCATCACCGGGACCATTACAATGTTTAGTGGAATCATCTTTACGTGCACATTTCTTACCATTTACGAATACATTACCCGAGCCAGCGGTGATTACGAATTTATTTTGGCCGCAGCATGCGGCATGCATCCCTGAGTCGTCGATTCTCGCAACCGCGAGCTTGTTCGCAAAAACATCTGGTGATGCTGCGGTAATGGGACCGATTACAACATGACCTGCGGCACAGCATTGTTTACCATGATTGCATGCATCGCATTTTGCCATATCGGTTTTACGTGCTACTCCTGGCATCTCGATCACCTTAATTCAAATTAATCTTAGATCCTTTGATTTTCACATCACCATTTGCATCAATATTTATATTTCTTTCCGACATCAAATTTATGTCACTTTTTGCATTGATCATAATAGCGTTATCCTCTTCAAGGGCAATAAACGCCTCTTTAATTCTGAGTGATATTAACGGCTCACTACCACCCGCCTGGAGTGTCATTGCAGTATCGCCCATCGAAACATTTACTGATGTATTTGTGATTTTAATCGTGGTCTGGGAACCATCTACGAACTTAACATCGATCTTGCTCTCCTTTGGGCCATTTGGGTGGTACCGGCTCGGCGCGATCTCTATCAAATGCTGTCCGTCTTCAAAAAGCGGCGGCTTCTTTTCGCGTGAGTATAATCTACCGACGATTACTGGTAACTCGAAATCTCCATTGATGTATGAGACCAGTACTAACTCGTCCACATATGGTACATCGATTTGCCCCGTAAAGCCGGTTACAATGGGTACATTTTCCAATTTCAACATTTCTCCGTCATCTGTTGTTCTACCAACTAATAGAATAGAACAAGTATAGCCTATTCCATCGTCTTCTGAACTATGGATATTAACGGATTCTACTTTGCCATATTCCAGTAAATGAAGTTTTTCGACTTCGCGCTCGGCAACCTTCCTAATCATTTCGTAACCTGATTCGATGTCTGGCATCCTACGACACTCCCTATAATAGTTAAAATCACAACGCCCTAAATTCTAATGAAAATCGAATTTAAAGTTTATAAACCTATTGTGTATGTATACATTTAGAGACTTGTAAAATACATATATGTTTAAGACGTTATAAAATTTTTTAGTTTTATAATTATTAAACCTTTTTTTTATTTTTGAGATTGTTATCTTATTTTATTCAAATATATAGATTTAACTGTATTACCGCCAACAAGCGTTGTCTGCCTAAATTAACCCTTTTCCACATAAAA
>CBFDAW010000596.1:0-2699 GCA_965602865.1 uncultured Thermoplasmata archaeon | reverse complement strand
AATCCGCAGTGGTAGTCGGTGGCGGCGGAATAGGTCTTGAGATCGCCGTTGCATTAAAGGCGCTTGGCGTGGAGGTAACCGTCACTAAACGCACACCTCCGGTACTACCACGTACACTTGATCCCGATGTCGGCAAGCCTGTTGAAGAACATTTAAATGAACTGGGAATTAAAACCATGTTTGGAAAATCATTCGATAGTATATCCGGCAATAATAACGGCGGTAAAGTAGAAGCTGTAGTGATAGGTGGAGAAGAAATCAAAACCGATCTTGTAGTAATGGCAGCGGGTGTTAGGGCAGATTTTGCTCTGGCGTCTGCTGCAGGGATTAAAAGTAGTTCCCGGGGGATTATAACTAATAATCGCCTGGAGACTTCTATTGAAGATATTTATGCAATCGGTGATTGCATTGAGACATTCCAACTTATAAATTCAGAACCTTGTGTAATGCAACTCGCAACTTCCGCATATCAACAGGGTATCATCGCCGGTATCAATGCCGTTGGTGGTTCGGCGGAATATCCAGGGGCTCTTAATACATTTGTTTCAAAAATAGGTAAATTAGAGGTTGCAGCAACAGGATTCAATACCCCAACCGCGGAGGAATTCGGATACGAGGTGATTGGCACAAAGGTTACTGCACCAAATAAACCAGAGTATATGCCTGACCATAAAGAGATCACCGTGAAAATCATCACAGATAAAAAAACCGGTCGAATACTGGGTGGTCAGGCGGTTGGTGAAGAAGGTGCGGCATGGAGAGTTAATTTGATTTCATTAGCGATACGGACAGGAATGGATATTCATAGTTTGAACCAAACCGAACTGGCATATTCGCCGCCGGTGTCAGAAGCATATGATGTGCTTACGATGGCAACTGAGTTTGCCAAGCGCAGATTAAAGCTCAGTAAATAAAAAAATGCTTTGCAAAACGAATAATAATTGGCGCATTTTTTTATTAATAATTCCAAGCTTTATTTGGAGAAGAGTATATGGTCGTTAAATCCTTAAAATTATTATCGGATGGCTACTTTGAATTGGATATGGGTATGCTCGTGTATGCGAAAACACCTTATTATGGAATAAAATATATGGCTGCACTTAAACCATTACTAGTCCAAACAGAAAGTGACTATATATTGATTGATACGGGTCTTGGTGACCTTCCCGTGGATTTTCAGAGATTTTACACGGTGGATCGGAAACAAACACTGGAAAAAAGTTTGGCATCAGAGAAACTAGCGACAGATGATATATCTATTGTAATAAACACCCATTTACATGCCGACCATTGTGGAAACAATCATTTGTTCGGAAATGCAAAATTCATTATCCAAGAACTTGAACTGGAATATGCCTATCACCCTGATCGGTTTCTAAAAGGTGGTTATATAAAAGAACTGTTTGATGGTTTAAAATTTGCCACTATCCGAGGTGACTCCGAGGTGGTTGAGGGAATAAATGTGATCCTAACCGGGGGCCACACGCGTGGCCATCAAAGCGTGGTCGTGGATGCTACAGAATCACCATTGGGGAAAACATACATCTATTGTGGTGACGAGGCGCCATTAGCCGAGAACCTACAAAAACGGAATATTACTGGTATCTTGTACAGCCAGGTTAAATCATTAGCCGCTATTGATCGATTGCGTAGCATAAATGGCGAATATATCTATTCCCATGACCGCACCCAGCTGGAACTTTAAATTTACGATGAGCTTCGCTGCAGCTCATGGGGTATGCACATTATAATTTTAAGCAATTATATAGAAAAGAATCGAAAGTAACTGCTCATCGGTGAAAATCATTCGGGTATGATCGTATATATTTCATTAATAAAATTGAATAATATATTCCTATCCAGGCCATCGGTCTCATAATAACTGAATTCAGAAATAAATTGTTTGGTTTTTTCCAGGAAAACATTATAGGTTTTAATATTTCGTTGATCAATATTATCGATATTTTTACCCAATTTATCAAGCTTATTATAAATAATATTCATGGCTTCTCGTTTGATATCATAGAGTGAGATAACGTCGTCGCCCCCGGGCAACTTAAAGCTTTGCAGTGCGAGCATATCACCATCACGCTGAACATCCAGGTATTGATAAATGTCTTCCAGCTTGAATTTTAGAATTTTCAAATATAATCTAATATTATATTTATAGATCGAATAAAAGTTCTCCTGCATCTCACGATAGAATTCACGTAGTGCCACCAATTTACCGTTATTACTCAGCTCGCGTTTCTTTATATTAATAGTATCTATTAAACGTTCCCAGCGATCGATCTCATCTAAATCTAACAAACCGGAATATTCGAATTCAGGATAATAAGATAAATTTTTCAGATACTGAAATACTATTATAAAGTTCTTATAAATTTTTTCGATTTCATTTCGATAATATATTTCTGAGTCATTCGTTTCAGAATCTTGATATTCTTCTTCTATTATCTCTTGTGAAGTTTTTTCTGGTTGTTTTCGTATTCCATATTTAGCAACTGTTGAGGTCATTTTTCCTAACTCTCCCCTATACATTCCTAGACTTTATCCTTTGAAAATGGTTCGGTCAGTAAGTAGGTAATTTAAATATATAGTCTAATTTATTATTTAATCTTTGTTGACATCTATGAACTTCAAACATATGGGGTCATTTTGGCGTTTTATTTTTTCTAAGTGAAACGTTGAATATGATG
>CBFDAW010000595.1:0-2715 GCA_965602865.1 uncultured Thermoplasmata archaeon | reverse complement strand
CTAAAAATCTAACGCCATTTTGACCCCATATTTGTAGAGTATAAAAATTAATTCAACTTCGGTGGTTCTGAACTCGATTGAAATTTTTCTAGTCTGCTATGGCTGTGGTCATCCATGCACAATTCAGGCTCACACTTTTTATCGAGACGTAAATTCACATTTAACCCCGAAAAACCCGCTAAATTTAATAAAGACCTGGTAGTCTCAGGACCGTGTTTAAATCGATAATAAAGAAGAGTGGACAATATCATGAATTTCATGAACCAATCCGCCTTTTGATCGGTCCAGATATCCATATTTCTACGCCAACAAGTTGTAATGAAATCCCAATGATATTGATTAAAATTTTTCAAGCTTGCTCTGTGAGCGTTATGTAGTATTGCTTCTTTCAAGGGTATGAATAATACTGGAGTATAGAACATTTTTGCGCCTTTGAGATCATCAATGAGATTTAGAGTGGCAATAATATCCTCCTCTTGTTCATCAGGCATCCCAGCCATAATTGTGCATAACGGATACCAATCATTATCGTTCATGATACCGATACCCTGGCAGACTAGTTCGGGCCACCGATCAACTGAAAACGGCAGTGCTTTACCACGCATGTATTTTTGCATTAATCGTACACTGCCTGTCTCAACACCGACTTCTACGGTGACGAATTTTTTACCATTCAGTTCACGATTAGTTTTTTCCAATAACATGGGCGATAACTCTTCTAAGATCTTTGGGTCATAGATTATCGGGGCAAGTGATGAGTGCGATAAATGGATTAGTTCAACGCCTGGGTAACTCGTAATCGCTTTGAAAAGCTTGATGATCTGGTTTCGGTTAGGTTTGAAACCATTATATGATTTGTATAAGAATATATCTTCACTATTCGGAAAAATCATTTTACATCCGAATTTGACTGTAGTAGCAACTTCTTTCATGATATGGCTTATTGGAAATGAATATTTTTTCCGCATAGTAGGTGAACAAAATTTGCATCCACGACCACACCCGCGGGTAATCTCTACTATGCCGTATGTGGCGGGATATCTGATCAATGGTATCTTTTTATAATCTGGTTGTTTGCTGATATAGTATTTCGGTGCCTTTTCATTATTCAACAATTTTTTTACAATTGATATAAGCTCACGCTCAGCCTCACCCTGGAACAATGTTTTAATCCCGAACTCCTCCTGAACCCCCGCGTCCTTAATCTGCCAAACTCCCGCACCACCCATTATGATTTTTGGTTTATATTTTTGTATTGATGGATGGAATATTAATTTTCTAAATTCATACGAATTTACTGCTTCACCACCAAAACTTAAGAGAGAATTATATGTGGTGCTAACATAAGCCAACCCTAATGGATCCATGGTGGAAATACCAAGAAGTTCAGTTTTTGGGCCAATGAACTTATCTAGGTTTTGATAATGTGTAACAACTACATTATCTTCACCAAATTCACTCGCCAGTATAGTTTCGATTTTTCGTAAACCATATGGTGCAAATTTATTGCTACCGTCCACCTGGTCAATGGCTTGCAACCAATTCTCTTTGTATTTACCCGGGATAAGTTTATGTGGAAAAGTGCAAGTGAATGCCACGAACGGATCATAATTATATTGGCTCATCTCGGAACGCGAGGCGGTCAATACAATCATTTTTCCGCCATCGATCGGTTCTGAAGGAGGATTGAAATTATTTACTAATTTTGTCTTAATATCGATGCTCAACATTTAATTCACACGCTGGTTTCTATTTTAATTTCCATTATACTTAATAATTCCAATTTGATCTACAAGAGGAGTCCCCTACTCTTCATCTTAACTCCCCCTATCTATTTTAATATATTTTAAATTTCCTTATCTAATCATGCTTTTTAACCCTTTTTAACTCACTTTTCATATTTAACAATTCAAATTAACAGCATATTTAATGTTCCCACATGGGTAACATTTTCTCATATCCCACAAGAGCTGCACCGGTTACTGCTGCGGTATCGTAATCCAAAGCACGTAAACTATTTATATTGAAGTCGTTGAGAGTTTTATATCCAGCTAAAATCATTAAGAATTTTAATTCAATAGCTATAGTCTTTAGAAAGTTCGTTAATTTTAGTCCAGCATCGACCCAGTCAAGCTTGATTTCACGCTCCGGATGTGTAGTTGCTATGCCTTTTGGACATGTATTTGCATTACATGTACCACATAATTCACATCCTATTGCAATCTCTCCTGCAGTATTGATTATTACAGCATTGGCACCGAGCGCTAACGCCTTGAAAACATCGGCACCATTTTTAAATTTGCCTGCGCAAATTAATTTTACACCTCTTTTATCTGATCGAGTATCCGATAATGCCTTTACCGCTTGTGGAATCGCTGCAATTACGGGTAACCCAAGGTTATTTGCGGTTATGGATGGTAAATTCTGGTTGGAGCCATCAAACCCTTCGATTACTATTGCATCCGCCCCTGCACGAACTGCGAGTTTCGTGTCCTCATATACATTTCCCGCAGCTAATTTGATTAAAATTGGGATTTTAAAGTTAGTTAGTTCCCTGATTAACTCGACATGTCGTTTTAGATCCGCAGGAACATCAAAATCTAAAATTTTAGGTGGTAGAATGACATCAACACCCTCAGAGATATTCCACATATCACTTAACTCCGGGGTGATCTTTTCCGAGGGTATAACTGTTGGAAGGCTTCCTGAGCCACC
>CBFDAW010000594.1:0-2733 GCA_965602865.1 uncultured Thermoplasmata archaeon | reverse complement strand
GAGAAAGAAAAATCAAGAGCAACAAACAAATGATCAATATTTATTCGAACAAGAGCCAGACACCCAGGTAACATATTATGTCAAACAAGCTGCGGTTCCACCACCAGTCCTAACCATGGATCAGCGTTCTACACATTTATCAAATAAATCAAGAGTAGAATTAGAGGCACCACAGACACTGCTACCGTCGATACCAAAGCATATCGCACCGGAGCAGGTACAACAACTACCACCACATCAGCCAAGATAGTGTAAATCGAATTTTTAGCGCAAACTTATGAGGTATGAGTACACTACGATTTTAATATGATAATAAACGTTGGTAGGAGTGTGGGAAGATCCGATCGAACCCTCGTACCAGCGTGTAACTTCATTATAAAATCAAAGCGGTCGCACCCTCTTACCAATGATTATAATTACCATTACATCGCAATGGTCTGCCGAAGGCATACTTACCCTCGCAACAGCGATTGATTTCATTATTGAGAAGTAGGCTTTTGTGTTGGTGAGACCGCAGTCGGTGACTGTGCAGTAGAGCCCGTAGCTGGTGTTCGTGCTGGCGGTAACATCTGGGGCTGTTGTGGTGGCTGGCCCGGCGTGGGAGTGGTCTGGGGTGCACCAGTGGTACCGGGAGCACCGGTGCTTCCCTGGGGAAGTAATGGTTGTTTACCAGGCGTAGAGCCCAGCATAGCAGTTCTACCGGGTGCCATACCTGGTTGCGTCACGCCCATACCCGCAGCACCAACGCGTCCGGGTGTTTGTGGAACTGTCCCCGGTGCTGCTGGTTGTGCACCTGCACCCGGTCTAGCAGCGACGGTGGTTTGCGCTGCACCTTGTCGCAAGGACATGGCTTTCATGGGTGCGGCCACCGTGGAACGACGTAATGAATCTTGTATCTCTAACTCCAGCTGTGCCATTTCACGGTCGAGAGATCGTTGGGTTTCAACGGCTGCCTCTCGGGTAATCTTAGTGACACCCGAGGATTTCTTGGTTTTAACATAAAAGAACCCACCCATGATACCCGCTACTATGACCACTATAATAATCAAAATGAGTAACATTATAAATATTGGTGATTCTTCACGGTTAATCGAAACTTTATATTCAAGAGGTTCATCGAAGCCTATATGTTGTTTTCCTTCTTCATAAAATCCATTATCAAAGACTACAATTAAGGTATCGTCTTCTTTGACTTCAATCGTGATCTTCTTATCCGCAACTGTAGTATGAGCCTGCCCGGACCAGTATTCTTCGTATTTTCGTGAAATTATCTGTGTGCCTGGTTTATTCTGCTTGTAAGTTTCAAATTTTTTCTCAGGAATTACAAAAACCCTAATGCCTAACTCAACTGGTGTTTGACTGATCTGCTCAACTGAAAAATCTATCGTAATCGTATCACCGTTGCGAACATCTTTCAGTCGGTATGCGATCCAACCCGACCGTTGGATGGTTTTTTTATCCTTAAACTCATCTTTATCACGGGGCACATCGATTACTAATTCGGTTGCACCTCTGGGATGCGTGACGTCCACGTTTAGTTTTCCTTCTCCTATATTAAATATATTATCGATCACCTGCAATTTGATGGTGTACACACCCGCAGTATCATAGGTATGTCCTTGTGGTGCGTCTTTTGTAGGTCTTACACCATATTTTGTGTAAACATCACTACCATCACCCCAATCCCATTTATATGTTAAGCCTTGGTCTTCGTTCTCATCCGTTACTTTTAATAATGTATCATTGAAAGTAATTCTTTGTTTTGCTTCGATGGATATTCGTGGGATCGTCTCACCACCGGTAGAAATTGAGTCTGCCGCTTTGAAAGTCACAGTTGGTGCTATATTTGGCTTACTGGTCGGGTCTTCCGGGTTTGACCAGTCCTCGTTACCTTCTGCATTATCATTACCCAAATATTCACGGTAATTAGTGAACCCATCATTATCATAATCTACATCACGGTCGGTTGCATCCAATGGGTTCAGGGCATCTTTATAAGTTAACTCGAACTTATCCGGCATACCATCATTATCATCATCCAAATCCTCGGTATCATCATGTAACCTATCATTATCGAAGTCCTTGAAGTTCGGGTCAGTTTCATCTTTTGACGGCTCGTATTTACCATTTACATTCCGGTCCTCGTCACCATCCAATAGTGTATCACCGTCAGTATCCGCTTTGGTCATATCCGTAGTGGTGGCGGGATCCGAATCTGCAGCGAAATGACCTTTACTTTGATCGGTGGCACTCAGGTTCAAATCCGCCGCAGTGATTCCTTTTTCGGTCCCATCCAGGATCAGGTCGCCATCCGAGTCCGCATCCTTTGCATTGTTAACTCCATCACCGTCCGGGTCGTTAGCAGAGTCTGTTGCGCTTTTTGACGGGTTTAAACCCTCGGCACCGTCCAAAACACCATCATCGTCCGTGTCCGGGTCATTAGATTCAGTGCCAAACCATACCTCATCCTCGTCGCTCAAACCATCCTTGTCAGAATCCTGAGCATAGACTATCTGGGTTAAAATCGACAATATCAAAATACTTAGTATAAATAATAATAAAATTTTATTAAGTAACGTGAATACAGGTCTAGCCTTCATCTTAATCCCCCTGGCTGGGAAAATTATTAAATAAAACTTAATATACCTGAATTGGCGAACTCATATTAAATTTCCTTTATTTAAAATTTGTGCATTTATATAATATATTTTCATCTATTATCAATTATATAAT
>CBFDAW010000593.1:0-2737 GCA_965602865.1 uncultured Thermoplasmata archaeon | reverse complement strand
AAGTGTGGTCTTCGAACGAATAGAAAAAATGGCGCGAAATAAAAATATTGAAATTCGCAAGCTCATCCATTCCGGGCACCTTAGCGATGAACTTTTGGATTGTATCCAGAAGCATGAAATAGATCTGATAGTCTCAGAGTTCCATAAAGATACATTATTAAAATACAGAATCTTTTATCAAAGTCCGATTCCCATCTGGCTCGAACAAAACGGAAAAGAGATCAACAAAATCTATGGTATTTTAACTAACCTCAGTCCAAATATAGTAGTACCCGGTTTAGCCTTTACTCTGGTTGAGAAATTAGAAGCTCCATTACATTTCTACTATGTGGTTGATAATAGTGAACCATCCGAAGAGCAACCAGATCATGCATTACGAAATGAGTTATTCTCTGAAATAAAGTTAAAAGGTAAGAAACTAGGGCTAGAGATTAATATTGAAGAAGTAACCTCGGATATCTCCAATTTTTTAAACCACACCTTCAAACATGAAGATAATGCATTAGTGATTTTAGGCCGTTTCACGAAACCTGGGAAAATGTTTACGAGCGTGGATAAAAAAATTGAGGTCAGCAAGAAGCTTGGAGCTAATGTGCTGATGGTAAAATAAAACATTAATTTTTTTAACCACCAAACTCCATTCCTCTTAAATGAATTTCAAAAGTAAAGGTGGTTTTTCTGCAAATCGGTGTAATTTCGATCCAGGGTGCGGTTTCTGAGCACCTAGAGGCAGTTCAACTCGCAGCGTCAAAGCTCGGGTTTGATAAGGTCCGTGCGGTTTCGGTGCGCCGGTTATCTGACCTTGAGACCTCCACGGGGCTTATTATTCCCGGTGGTGAAAGCACTACAATCTCAAAATTACTTGTTAGGTTCAAACTTTTTGGCAGAATTATTGAAAGGGTCAACGAAGAAAATTTACCCATATTAGGTACTTGCGCGGGTTGTATAGTTCTGGCTAAATTAGGCGATTCAGAAATAGCGCAAACTGATACAAAATTATTGAAATTAATGAATATGCGTGTAACACGTAATGCATTTGGTCGCCAAGGTGAATCATTCGAAAGTGAAATTAATATTCATGGTTTTGATAAGCCATACCATGCAGTATTTATCCGTGCACCACTAATCGAAAAGGTATGGGGGAATTGCAAAAGTTTAGCAATGCTAAAGGATAAGATCGTTTTAGCGCGGCAGGGTAATCTATTGGCTGCAGCATTCCATCCGGAGCTCACGGATGATCTACGGATCCATAATTATTTCCTAGAGATGATTTGAAGGAATCATTTTTTACTAATGCACCATTAATAATTTTATCCTTGCAAACTAGAAATATCGTTCACGGGAAAATCGTGGGATAAACCATACATGCTCAATTTATTCGATGTTTGTCTTATAAATTATTTATATAATAATTTTTAATTGGTTAATTATTAAATTAATTAATGAATCCATTAAAAGGATAGATTTTACAGGGTGATTAAATGAAAACGAGTAAAAATAAGGGTTTTTTTTTTAAGTGTGAAGGTAGAATTCGGATAAGCATTTTAGTTTCTTGTATGATATTATTAGGAAGTTTGATTATTATAGTTCCTCAACAAGCCACTAGTGATGGCGGTTCAATACCATTTTTTTCCGAATTTTCAGTCTATGAACCTGGTCAGAAAGCGATAATCGCTTGGGATGGTGAGGAGGAGATCTTGATTTTATCAGTTGATCTATATAGTACTGGGAATAATACAATTCTACATATGGTACCACTACCCACACTGCCAACTTTCGAATCGGGTAATATTTCTGCATTTACAAAAATTAATCAACTTATTAATTTAAAAGGATATTATGATGGTTATTATGATGGTGAAGGTGAAAGTGAAGCCGAGAGTGAAGATGAAGATTTTAAAATCGAATTTTATGACCAAATCGGAGCACATAACTTAACTGTAGTAAATGTGAATAATTCTGAAAAATTTACAAGTTGGGTGACGACTTTTTTAAATGGAAAAGGCGTAACTAATATAACATTTCCAGATGGTACTGACGATGTAGTTAAACATTATATTGAGCAAAATATTAACTATTTTGTATTTGATGTAATCGAGATAAATAAAACAGAAAGAAGCGTCCAACCGATTATTTATAACTTCAAATCAGAGTATTTATATTATCCTATGGTGATCTCATCGATAATTGACGGTGTATCGGAGATTAATGTAGTGACATTGACCCCCATTGATTTACCAGTTAATACCGAAGATTTTTCTTCAATAGGATTCGAAAGAAATTTTGGGTTTAGAATCTTACATGAAGAATTAAATGATATTAGCTCTAAAATAGCAGAATTGATCCCCGGTGATGCATATTTATCATTTCATAAAAACCAATTTACTTTAGATAGTTTAAAAATGGATATCAAAAATGAGGTATTAAATAATGTAAATTGGATGATGACAGTTTATGATGACATAGAAAATCCATTATATTACGATTGTAATAGTGACGATGTTGAAGATATTATTTTCTTTTCAAAACCTAATAGATATTATGATTGGGGAGGAAGTCAACGTTCCAGTACAATTGACCTTACAGAATCAAGTATTTTAGCTGTAGACTCAATAGATGGCAGTATAATTTGGCACTACGAGATGACCGAGTATTACAATAATATTCAAACAGTAGATGTAAACTCAGATGGAGTGTTGGATGTCTTAGGTTTTTTTAACAATAATAATATTTTTAC
>CBFDAW010000592.1:0-2738 GCA_965602865.1 uncultured Thermoplasmata archaeon | reverse complement strand
TGAGATTATGACTGTTTTGGCAAATTTTGGTATTCTTGGTCAGCCTCAATTATATTCTATTTTAAAATTATCCTGTCCGTTGCCTTCATTTTTTACAGTAAAGTTCACCTTTGTAGAAGCTCCTTGGTTTATTATGATATAATTCTTTTCAGTTGTAAGATTTACGTTATAAAATGGATTAAAACTTAAATTGATAGTGAAACTGAACGGTTCTGATAAACATATGCCGCCGCCGGGAACGACCTTCCAATAGTATGTTTTTCCGTCTTCTAATTTAAACCTTAAATTCACCTAAATATCAAAAATCTTATATATATAGTTCGTCCTATATGCAGGACAGATATACTTATCATAGGACAGCTGTCCCAGATGTAGGAAGATACCATGAAAATGCATAATATTCTCGACGACATACTCGACTCAAAATCTAAAATTAGAATTCTTCGACTTATGTTCAAATATCCAAAAAGGGAGTTTACTGAAAGAGAAATTGCAAATATGATAAATATGAGTCCAAATACTGTAAATCTAGCTCTAAAAAGCCTAAGAATTACAAACATTTTCCTCTATAAACAAATCGGGAATACTCATATATATAAATCCGACCAAAATTCCATACTTTTTAACCTTATTAAAAACCTATTCGAGGGCGAAAAGCAAATTAGAGAGGCTTTATTTAAATTATTAAAAGAGAAACTCCCGAATGTCCAATCATGCATTGTTTTTGGCAGCTTTGCAATGGAATTAGAAAATTTTGAAAGCGACCTGGATATTCTAATTGTATCGAAAAATAAAGAAAAAACTCAAGATGATTTGGATAAAGTTTCAGAAGAAATTCTTGAAAGCTTTGGTACTGTTATTTCTTCAATCATGTTGACACCTAAAGAATTTAAAATGAATAAAAATAAACCATATATTATACAAGCCTTATCGGATGGTATATTGATTACTGGAAAAAAATTAGTTATTTAGAATATAACGATGTGATATAGTTTGTCCCCGGATGTAATTACAAGAGCACTGAAAAGATCAACATATATAAATTACTTGAAGAAAGCCGATCAGTTCTATAAAGCCATGAACTTAAGCTATGAAAACAAAATTTGGAATGCAGCTGTGGTCAATGCTATTCATTGTGCAATAAGTTGTGCTGATTCATTAACTATTTTTTATCTTGGATTTCGTTATACTGGCACAAAACATCATGACGTTGTGCAATTACTTCAAAAATTGGAACTTAACAAGAAGGAGTTAAATAAGAAAATACAACAAATTTCAACATTACTATCAATAAAAACATTAGCAGAATACGAAGATAGATTAATGAACGAAAAAGATGCTATTAATGCAAAAAAAATTTGTGAACGAGTTTATTCTTGGGTTATGGAAAAACTTAAATGATATTTATTTATCAATTCTAATAGAAACTTAAATTTTTAATATCACTTTTCGGGAGCGGGTTCTAATTCATTTTTACTGAGATAGGAGCGGGCTCTGATAAATATTTATAGAATCAGGATCGGGGTTAACAGCTATGATCAGGCATCCACGAGCCTAAACTAATGAAATATATGCAGAGCCTGATAAGCGATTTTTAAGTAGAGCCTAAACCAATGACATATATGCAGAGCCTGATAAGCAGAAATTAAACAGAGCCTAACGAAATGGATCCCGAACCCGAATATAATGGAATGATTTCTTAGATTAATTTAAATTCAGGAGCGGGTGCTGATTTATTTTTGTTTGATCAGGATCGGGGTTAACAGCTATGATCAGGCATCCACGAGCCTAAACCAACGAAATATAATCAGAGCCTGATAAGCGGATTCTAATTAGAGCCTAACGAAGTGGCTCCCGAACCCGAGGGACCTACCCTCATCACTTGTGCAGCTTCGTGGCACACGAATCCTAACCCCCACTTGAAAATCCAGGTATCCATTCTTTAATAAAAAAATGCGTTTGTTAGTATATTGTTTACAAAGCATTTTTTTATTTAAGGCAACCTAAAATTAAATACTAGTAATGATTTTTCGTAGATTAGATATACGAACCGTCACCAAAGAAACGATTAGTGGATGAAAATGAAGAAGGTATATGTATCCGAAGTGGGTATGTCAAAGTTTGGTAACCGAAACCTCAACTTAGAAGAGCTTGTCCATGAAGCGGTGGGTAATTTGGACAATACCTCGGAATTGGAAAAAATAGATGCGGTTTTTTTCGGTAGTATGAGCGGTGAAGAATTCACGGGCATCAGCAATCTGTCGGCGTGGGTCACTGGCTACCTGGGGCTGGCTGGCAAACCCGCAGTTCGAATTGAGACCGGCTCATCCACCGGTGCGGCGGTGTTCCAAGCCGGTGTCAGGGCGGTCGCCTCAGGGTGCTTTGAGCGCGTGTTGGTAATCGCCGGTGAAAAAATGACACATGTACCCACTCCACGAACCACCAGTATCTTAGCCGAGGTCATCGACCCTTATGAGCGCAGCTGCGGCTGTACCATGACCGCATTGGCAGCCATGGTCACGAGGAAGTACATGCATGACTATGGATTAACCGGTGACGAGCTCGCATTAGTAGCCGTTAAAAACCATGATAACGGTTCTTTGAATCCGTACGCACATTTTCAAGCCAAAGTTTCTTTAGATAAGGTAAAATCGAGCAAAATCATTGCTTCGCCATTACGATTGTTCGACTGCAGCCCGATCAGTGACGGAGCCGCTGCGTTGGTTCTGACCACTAAA